>CAITDH010000316.1 GCA_903891045.1 uncultured Desulfobulbaceae bacterium
CATGTTCCGGTTTAACTGAAAATAAGACAGAGCCATAATGTTTTATGGAATACTTATCTTGATGTACTTTTATGATAACAAAAAGCACTCTCGCCCGCACATTCACGCGGAATATGGAGACCACATAGCATCAATAGCGATTGAAGATGGAGAAATTCTAAGCGGTGACCTGCCGCCTGCCAAGATGAAACTGGTGCAGGCATGGATTGAAATTCACAAGGAAGACCTGATGGCTGACTGGAAATTGGCCGTTGCCGGTGAACCTGTTTTCAAGATTGATCCATTGAGATAAGAGGGACGGAAATGGATAAAATAATAAAAGCTGATCCACTCAATGACTTTCGCATCGATATCCTGACCAGCAGTGGCATTTCAGGAATTTTTGACGTTAAGCCCTATCTGCATGGCAGTGCCTTCAAGGAGCTCGCGGACGAATCATACTTCTGCCTCGTCCGTCCCGCCCACCACGGCATTATGTGGCCGCACGAACAAGATTTTAGCTCCGATACCATTGTCTGGGACATACAAAATTCCCAACGACAAGATAAACCAGATGGCGATTGATCGGCTTTCACAGAATCACGCACAGGCCGCCAGTTGACCTTTCCGTTGAAATACAGGATGTTGCTCGTGCGGAAGTGCAGAGAACAAATGTCATAACAGAACTCTCCATGCCAAATAATAACCAAGACATAAAAGCCCTGCTGGCGGGGCCACAATTTCCGGACAAGGAGTTTATCCGCTCCGGCGCCACCTTCGGCGAGGTCTATGCCATGGCGGCCGGGCTGCGCAGTGTCATAGCTGACCCGAAGTATCAGGGTGCCTCCATCTGTCTGGCCGTGGACGACCGGGCGGTCATGGCCGCTGTCCTGCTGGCCGCCCTTCATCCAGCCCTGGCCTGCTGCCCGACCCTGCTTCTGCCCTACGCCTTTTCCGCCAAATCCCTGACCCGGATGCAGCAGCTCACCGGCTTTACCGCCGCCATTTGCGATGTTGACAGAGATCTGCCGGCGGGCACCGCCATCATCCGCCCGCCAGCGGAAACATCGGTGGAACTTGCCGCCTTCGCCCCGATATCGCCACAGGCGGAACTGCTGAGGATCTTCACCGGCGGCTCCACCGGCACACCGCAGATCTGGTCAAAGACCGGGGAGAATCTTTTTGGCGAGGGATTTTCCCTGGCCCGCAACTTTGCGGTGACCGAAGAAGACTGCATTGTCGCCACCGTGCCCCCCTACCATATCTACGGCCTGCTCTTCTCCGTGATCCTGCCCCTGGTCTCCGGGGCCTCGGTCATCATGGCCACCCCCTCTTTCCCCGGCGAGATCGCCGACGTGATCCACGAACAGGGGGCCACCCTGCTTGCCGGCATCCCTCCGCACTACCGGGCCCTGCGCGGGAAAAAGGTGGCGGGCTCGTCCCTCAGGCTGGCCTTTTCCTCCGCCGGGATGCTGGACGCGGAAGACAATGAGGCCTTCTGCCACCTCAACCAGGTGGGCATTGTCGAGGTGTACGGCTCCACCGAAACCGGCGGCATCGCCACCCGAAACAGGCACCTGGGCGAGACCTCCTTCACCGCCTTCCCCACGGTTTCCTGGACGGTCAAAGAAGACCGCCTCTGCGTCCGCTCCCCCTTTCTCTCGCCGGAACTGCCCCTGGCCGATGATGGCTTTTTCACCACGGGCGACCGGGTGGAGCCAAGCGGGACGACCCAGTTTATCCTCAAGGGTCGAGTGGACGGGGTAACCAAGGTGGGCGGCAAACGGGTGGATCTGGAAGAGGTGCGCGCCATCATCAAAAAGATGCCCAAGGTCAGCGACTGCGTGGTCATGGCCCTGCCCGATCACGGAGGCCGGGAACACCGGATTGTGGCCCTGATCCAGGGGACGGATGTGGACATGGATCTGCTCCGAAAGACCCTGGCCGCATCGCTTGAATTCTACGCCCTGCCCCGCCTGCTCAAGACCATCAACCGCATTCCGCTGCAGGAAAACGGCAAGTACGACCGGGATGCCATCATCCACCTCCTGACCACATGAACACCATGCGCCACGCCTTTGCCAGCGGTTACGAAAACCTGTCGGCCTGGTCCGACCTCCTCGACCGGATCAACGTCTTTCCCGTGGCCGACGGCGATACCGGGGCCAATCTGCGCATCAGCCTCGCCCCCCTGCGGGACTGCGAGACCGACAAATCTCAAGCCCTGGAGCTGCTGACCCGCTGCGCCACCGGCAACTCCGGCAATATCGCCGCCGCCTTTTTCCAGGAGTTTTTTCAGTCAGAGCGGTTTGCGGATCTGGCCGGAAACGCTGAGCGAGGCCGGGAAAAGGCCTGGGCTGCCTTGGCCCGCCCCCAGGCCGGCACCATGCTCAATGTCTTTGACACTCTGGCCGCCAGCCTGGCCGAAAAAACAACTCCGTTGCCGCTCTATCTCTCCCTCTGCACCAAATTGCAGGAGGCGGTGCTGGCCACCACCCAGATCCTGCCCGATCTCCGGCAGGCAGGTGTTGTCGATGCCGGGGCCCTGGCCATGTATATCTTCTTTGAAGGCTTTTTCCGGCAGCTTGCCGGGCAGACCACCGCCCTCCCTTCCATCCCCAGGCTCTTTGCCGGCAAGCTGGCCATCAACGCCGATTTCCACGCCACTCCCACCGCCAGCTTTTGTGTCAGCGCCCTCATCCAGACCGGAGACCAGCCGCCGGGGGCCGACAAGATCCCGGCGGAATGGGGTGAGAGCGTGGTCGTGCTGCCGGCTCCATCCGGGATCAAGGTCCATATCCATACCCCCGACCGCGAGCAGCTGCGCGACCGGCTTTCGTCGCTGGGGGAGATCGTCGACTGGTCGGATGAGGCCATGGATCAAAACGATCCCACCCGCTTTACCGGCCCGGAAAAAAGGCAGATTGTCCACATCATGACCGATGGTGCCGGATCCCTGAGCCGGGAGATGGCGCGACGCCATGGGATCACCCTGCTTGACAGCTACATCCTCGCTCAGGATCAGAGCAGGCCGGAAAGCCTGCACTCTCCGGCCGCGATCTACGCCCTGATGCGGCAAGGCGTAAAGGTCACCACCGCCCAGGCCTCCACTTTCGAGCGCCATCAGCACTATCAGAGCGTGTGCCAGCAATTCGGCCAGACCCTCTATCTCTGCGTCGGGTCGGCCTTCACCGGCAATGTTGATATCGCCAGGCGCTGGAAAGAAAAGAGCGATCCGACCAACCTGCTGGAGATCGTCGATACCGGCTCGGCCTCGGGCCGGCTCGGACTCATTACCCTGCTTGCCGCCCGCTACGCGGAACATGCCACCTGCGCTGAAGATGTCATCGCCTTTGTCTATCAAACAATGACCGACTGTGAAGAATATGTCTTTATCGACCAGCTGCGATACCTGGCAGCCGGCGGCCGGATTTCCCGGACGGGGGGATTCTTTGGTAATCTGCTCCACATGAAACCGGTGATCAGTCCGATAAACAACGAGGTACGCAAGGCAGGCGTGGTGCACAGCCGCAGGGGGCAGCTCTCTTTTGCCCTGGAGAGGCTGCGGAAAGGATCTTCCATCATTGCCCCGGTCGTCATGCTCCAATACTCCGACAATGAAGAATGGCTGACAAAAACAGTAGAACCGCAGGTACGTCAGGTATTGCCGGGCGCCGAGATCCTGCTGGTTCCTCTCTCTCTGACCTCCGGCGTCCACATGGGGCCGGGAACCTGGGCCATAGCCTGGGCAGGAGGGCGGGTAAAATGAAGACCGCCGTCGTCATCCCGGTTTATAATCACGAGCAACGGATTGTTGAGGTAATCCGGGAGACCCTGCAACTGGGCCTGCCCCTCATTGTGGTTGACGACGGCTCAACCGACAGAACCCCTGATCTTATCAACAACATCAAAGGGATCTCGGTGATCCGTCATCCTGAAAACCAGGGCAAGGGCGCGGCCCTGCTCACCGGTTTTGCCGCGGCCGTGAAACTTGGCTGTGACCGGGCCATCACCATGGACGGCGATGGTCAGCACCGGCCCGAGGATGCCGGGGCGCTGCTGCAGGCGGTGGCAGACGGCAGACGGGTCATCGTCGTCGGCCGTCGGGAGGGCATGGTAGGGAAAAACGTCCCCTGGACCAGCCGCTTTGGCCGCGGCTTTTCCAACTTCTGGGTCTGGGCCGCCGGCGGACCGCTGATATCAGATTCCCAGTCCGGCTTTCGGCTCTACCCCCTGCCCGAGACCCTGCATCTGGGAGTCAAGGCCAGAAGATACCAGTTCGAGGTGGAGGTCCTGGTCAAGGCCAGGCGCAGAGGAATAGAGACCATTGAAGCACCGATCCAGGTTGTCTATCAGGCCAGGGGAGAACGGGTCAGCCACTTTCAGCCATGGCTTGATTTCAGGCGTAATTCCGCCACCTTCAGCAGGCTGATCTGGGAACGGATCTTCGGGGCCTCCCGAAAATGAAAGGGTTTGGCTACAGGCTGCTTCTCCGCATGGCAAGGCTGTGCGGCCCCTGGCTGCTGATAGTCTTCTCCCGGATTATTGCCGCCGGCTATTTTCTCTTTTCCAGCAAGGTCTCGGAAAGCCGCCGTTTTTATGGTGCGCTCTATCCTGAGCAAGGGCGATTCTACCACCTGTGGTGCGCCTTCCGGCAGTACCAGAATTTCACCACCATCCATCTCGACCGCTTCCTGGCAAGCCGGACCGACACCACCACCTTCACCGCCGAAGGCTGGGAAAAACTGGAGGCCGTCATCGGCAAACAGGGCGGGATTCTGCTCATGTCGCACCTGGGCAACTGGGAAATGGCGGCCAGTCTGCTCCGCCGGCAGCAAGAGGACCTGCGGCTCCTGCTTTACATGGGCGTCAAGGAAAAGGAAGGCGTCGAACATATGCAAAAGGAGGATCTGCGCCGGGCCGGGGTCACCATCATCGGCGTTGATCAGGAAGGCGGCTCACCCTTTGCCGCCGTCGATGGCATCCGCCATCTCCAGTCCGGGGGCATCATTTCCATGACCGGCGATATTGTCTGGCGCCACGATCAGCGCAAGGTGCGGGTCCGCTTCCTCGGCCATGACGCCTGGGTGCCGGAGGCGCCCTATATCTTCGCCCTGCTCTCCGGGGCGCCGCTCTTTGTCTTTTTCGCCTTCCGCACCGGGAAAAACAAGTATCGCTTCACCCTGTCAGACCCCATTGCCATCCGGCCGCATGCACGGAAGGACCGGGAACAGGCCATCGCCGAAGCGGCCCAGCACTACGCCGATCTGCTGGAAAAAATGCTGTGGGAACATCCCTTTGAATGGTACCATTTTGACCGTTTTCTCCAATGATTTCCAAGGACGAGCAAATTATATTGACCAAGCAGCCGTTTTCCATTTAGATAGCTTACGCTCTCTTCATCAGATCATGACCTCCTCAGGAAATCCTGAACCCCAATGACCGCCAACGCCTTTCACGACATCAGCCGAATCGAAAACAGCCTCTGGGAAATCGTCGGCCTAACCCGCAAGGCGGTGGAGCTAACGGCGATGACTCAGCAAAACTTTGAGGAGATTAGGGGATGACCAAGCTCGTCAAACCAAATGATTCCTTTGACTTGCTATCCGATATCCACAACCTGGTTACCGAATCCCGGCAGATCGTTGCCACGACAGTCAATGCCGAATTGACCCTGCTTTACTGGCGCGTCGGCAGACGAATTCGCGACGAAATACTCAAGGGCGAACGAGCCGCCTATGGTGAGCAGATTGTGGCGGCATTAAGCGGCCAGTTGATTATGGACTATGGGGCGGGCTTTAGCCGTCGTAATCTGTTCAACATGATTCGTTTCGCTGAAGCATTTCCTGATGAGCGGATTGTGCATGCACTGCGTGCACAATTGTCCTGGACTCACTTCAAGGCCATCATCTATATGGACGATCCGCTCAAGCGGGATTTCTACGCTGAAATGTGCCGCATCGAGCGTTGGAGCACGCGCACCCTGCAAACGCGGATCGACTCAATGTTATTCGAGCGTACCGCGCTTTCCAAAAAGCCGGAAGAATTGATTCGGATCGAACTTGATGCCCTGCGCGACGCCGATCGTATGACACCCGAACTGGTCTTTCGCGACCCTTACGTGCTCGATTTCCTTGGCCTCAAAGATCGTTATCTGGAAAAAGACCTCGAAGACGCCATCATGCGCGAACTGGAAAATTTCCTGCTCGAACTGGGCGGTGGTTTCAGTTTCATTGCCCGACAAAAGCGAATTACCGTCGGCCATGAAGATTACTACATTGACCTGCTATTTTTTCATCGCGGTCTGCGCCGACTGATTGCCATCGAACTCAAGCTGGGTGAATTCAAACCTGCCGACAAAGGGCAAATCGAGCTTTACCTGCGCTGGTTGGACAAGTACGAACGTCAGCCCGGCGAAGCCGCACCGCTCGGCCTCGTGCTGTGTGCCGGACAGGATATTGACCTAGTGGAGTTACTGGAACTGGAAAAGAGCAGCATCCACGTTGCCGAATACCTCACCGCCCTTCCACCGCGCGAAGTGCTGGCGCGCAAACTGCATGAGGCCGTGACATCGGCACGGGCAAGACTCACGCAACGGCAAGATGACGAGGAGCCAGAGATATGAATAGGAAGTCTTGGCGACTTGACGCAAGAAATGATATTTTGACAAGGATACGCCATGCCCTTTCTTGATTGGGTGAACAAGACCCAGGCTGTGGGCGGCAGCGCTGAGGTGCCCTACCACCTGCTGCAATTTGCCTCCGCCCACGGTGATGCCGACGCGGAAAACCTGCTGATCCAGGGCGACAATCTCAAGGCCTTGAAGGCCCTGCTGCCGTTCTACCGGGGGCAGGTCAAGTGCATCTATATCGACCCGCCCTACAACACCCAATCCGCCTTTGCCCATTACGACGACAAGCTGGAGCATTCCCAGTGGCTGTCCATGATCTATCCGCGGCTGGTGCTGTTGCGGGAACTGCTGGCCGAGGATGGCAGCATCTGGGTCTCCATTGACGACCGTGAGGCGCATTACCTCAAGGTGGTGATGGATGAGGTGTTTGGACGGGGGAATTTTGTAGTAAACGTGCTTTGGCAAAAGCGAACTTCGCCGGATGCTAGACTTCACATTGGTGATGCACATGATCACGTGCTGCTTTACTCGAAAAGCAATGCCCATTTCACACTAAATCGTGTTCCACTTTCTCCCGATCAAGCAGCGCAATTCAAAAATCCAGACAACGATCCACGCGGGCCATGGACCTCTACAGACTTCACCGCACAGGGATGGCGACCAAACCAAATGTACAAACTGACAACACCGGCCGGGGCCGAATATGAGCCACCTCCAGGCCGCTGCTGGGCCAATGTGGAAAGTGAGTTCAAAAGACTGGTGAATGAAAATCGAGTTTGGTTTGGCAAAGACGGTAAGGCAAGACCTCGAACCAAAAATTTTTTGGGAGAACATGAGGGTATGCGAGCTTGGTCTTGGTGGAACAACACCGAAGTCGGACATAACCAAGAAGCAAAGAAGGAAATCAACGATCTGTTTGGTGCCGACACCGCTTTCACAACACCCAAGCCAGAAAGACTTCTTCAACGAATTATTACTTTAGCGACCAATCCCGATGACCTCGTCCTCGACTCCTTCCTCGGCTCCGGCACCACTGCTGCCGTGGCCCACAAAATGGGTCGCCGCTGGATCGGCATCGAGATGGGCGAGCACGCCGTCACCCACTGCCTGCCGCGCCTGGAAAAGGTGGTCAACGGCGAACAGGGCGGGATTTCCAAGTCAGTCAACTGGCAGGGCGGCGGCGGCTTCCGCTTCCATACCCTGGGCGAGCCGGTATTTGACGCCGACGGCGGTATCCACCCGGCCGTGCGCTTCCCGGCCCTGGCCGCCTACCTCTGGCTTTTCGAGACCGGCGAGCCCACCGGGCATGATTTTGACCAACCCTTGCTCGGCATCCACGATGACACCGCCTATTACCTGCTCTACAACGGCATCCTGGGTGACCGGCGACCGCAGGGCGGCAACGTCCTGACCTCCGCCGTGCTGGCCCATCTGGAAAAAGAATTCCCCCACCACGGCCCACGGATTATCTACGGCGAAACCACCCGGCTGGGCGAGGCGCGACTGCGTGAAGCAGGTATCGTCTTCAAGCAAATCCCTTACGACATCAAGGCCCGTTGACCATGTTCAAGCTGAAGGATTATCAGGAAAAGGCCCTCGTGGCCGTGGACAATTTTTTCCGCCAGGTACGCATGGCCGGACTCCAGGAGGCGTGGCGGATTTGCGCGCCGGTAAAGGAATCCCAGGGCCGCACCCGGCAAGCATCGTACAACGGTGACGCTCTGGACGAAGTGCCTGCCGTCTGCGTGCGCATTCCCACCGGCGGCGGCAAAACATATCTTGCCGCCCACGCGGTGGCACGGATCGGCAAATCGTTTCGCGATACCGATGCCCCGCTGGCCCTGTGGCTGGTGCCCTCCGACGCCATCCGCAGCCAGACCCTGGCCTCGCTTGCCACCCCGCGCCACCCCTGCCGGGAGGCCTTGACCGAATATTTCGGCGAACGGGTGCGGGTCTGCGCCCTGGACGACCTGGCTACAGTGGGGCCGCAGGAGGTGGGGCAATCGGCAATCGTGGTGGTGGCGACGATCCAGTCCTTTAATGTGAAAGAAAAGGCTCAACGCAATGTCTATTCCTTTGATGAAATTTTCTCCCGTCATTTTCAGGGATTGACCCCGCAACAAGAGGCGAAGCTCGACAAGGTGACCGAGGCGGACATTGCCGCCCAACCCTATCTGACCAGTGGCGACCTGGGCCGGGTCAAGGCCTCGCTGGCCAACTGGCTGGCGCTCAATCAACCCATCGTCATCGTCGATGAGGCACACAACAACCGCACCGAGCAGGCCTTTCGCACCCTGAAGAACCTGCTGCCGGTCTGCGTGGTCGAACTCACCGCCACCCCGGCTCCGGGCAGCAATGTTTTGTATCACGTTGGCGCGCAAGCCTTGCAGCGCGAGGACATGATCAAACTGCCCATTGTCCTGATGGAGCACCAGACCGGCTGGAAAGATGCAGTCCGGGATGCGATTCTCACCCGCGACCGGTTGGAGAATCTGGCCACCAAGGAGCCGGACTATATCCGCCCGGTGCTGTTGTTCCAGGCCGAACCGATCAACGGGAAGGTCACCGTTGAAAAGCTGCTGGAACACCTGACCAGCGCAGACGGCGAAAAGCTCGACCGCAGACAGATTGCCGTGGCCACCGGCGACCAGAAGGAACTGAACGGCATCGTACTGGTCGACCCGCTCTGCCCGATCCGCTTTGTCATTACTGTCGAGGCCTTGAAAGAAGGCTGGGATTGCCCCTTTGCCTATGTGCTGTGCGGCTTGCAGGATTCAAAAAGCGCCAAGGATGTTGAACAGTTACTGGGCCGCATCTTGCGTATGCCCTATGCCCGGCCCCGCCAGCAGGACGAGCTTGGCAAGGCTTACGCCCATATTGTATCAACAGGGTTTGCCTGTATCGCTGATCAATTGGCTGACCGCCTGGTGAACAACATGGGCTTTGAGGCCTATGAGGCGGCAATGGCGATTACTCCGGTGCAAAATGTCTTGCCGCTGTTTGACCTGGATGGTGGACACGCCGCACCGAAGGTCGCTGAAGCCGTGCTGTCTCTGGCTTCCGCTCCTTCCTTGCCGGTGCCGGAGGAATTAAAGGATATCGTCGAGATTCGCCCGACCTCCGCCGGGGCAACCGTCATCATCCGGGGGGAATTATCGGATAAGATTGAAGATTTTTTACTGGCCGCTTGCACTGATAAGCAACAGCCAAAAGTACAAGAAGCCATCGACAAGGCGCGTACCCGGCAAGCCGCGCAACTGGCCCCATCAGCGCGGGGGGAACGGTTTGCCCCTTTCCCGCAGCTTTGCCTGGATTGGGATGGAGCTTTACAGCCCGTGGAAAAGCGGCTGCTGTCTGAGCTGGGTGAATTTGATTTATTTGCCGAGCCCATGAGCCTGGCCGGATTTTCCATCAAAGAACAGGGCACAACCTTTGAGATTAGCCTTGCCGGTGGCAAGGTGGTCTATCAGGAAGCAGATAGTCGGCAATTGCGACTGGATGGAGTCCCTGCTCACGGCACGAAACATGACCTTGTTTGCTCACTGGATCGGGAATGCAGACAGGTGGATGTAGGGCAGTCAATTCTCATCAAGTGGCTGACGGCACTGATGCGTCATTTGATGGCCGACCGTGGCCTCAGCCTCACCGCGTTATTCCGAGCGAAGCATCAACTGGCCGAGGCCATCCGCCAGGAAATCGAGCGACGCCGACGAAATGCCATCAAGACCGGATTTCAAAAATCCTTGCCCGGTTTTCTTGCCGCACCACGTCTGGAAGATAGTTTCCGTTACGCCTTTTCCTTCCACCCAACCCACTACCCAGCAAGACAGCCCTTTTACTCCGGTCGCTATCGTTTTCGGAAACATTACTATCCCGTAATCCATGACCTGCGTGAAAAACGGGCTGACGGAACACCGGCCGAGGAGTTTGTCTGCGCGCGGGCCATTGACGCGCATCCAGCGGTAAAGCATTGGGTGCGCAATGTTGAAAAGGAAGATCGTTTTTCCTTTTGGCTGCCGACTGCTGACGATTACTTCTATCCGGATTTTGTCTGCGAACTGATTGATGGGCGGATACTGGTTGTGGAATACAAGGGTGAGCCGTACAAAACAAACGATGACTCACGCGAAAAGTCACAGATTGGCCACCAATGGCAGCATTCCAGCGAGGGACAGTGTCTTTTCCTGCTTGCAGTAAAACAGGATGACTTCGGCCGCGATGTGCGTCAACAAATTGAAGAAAAAATTCAGCAAATCAATTGAGAGAGAAGTGAGCTCCATATCCACAGTCACTTAAAGTTCCTTTTGAATTTAAACGAAAAATAGAGTATCCAAGTTCATTGTACTGATGAGGATTTTCACCTTTTTTTAGCCTTTGCCTGGTCACCTGTTATGAAGAGAGACGAATTACAAGAAAAAATCCTGACCATCCTGATCGAAGACTTTGAGTTTGAGAAGCCGGGACTCGATGACAACCTCCGCGACGATCATGGCTTTGACAGTATTGACGCCATTGAGCTGTTGGGAAAGATTGAACTGATCCTCGGCTACAAACTCAGTTGGGAAGAAAAGGAAAAGGCCATGGGAATCAGGACGATCAACGATATCCTCGATTACATTGAAACCATTGATGTAGATAGAAGGCTGAAGGCTGAAGGCTGAAGGCAATCACAGAAGTAACGATATCCATTTATCGCCTATTATGCGCGCTCTGTCTTTAAGTCTTTTTAACCTTCAGTCTTCACCCTTCAGCCTAACCACCTTAATCCCATGAAACGACGCGTTGTCATTACCGCCTGCTCGGCCATCACTCCCATCGGCTATGGGAAAGAGGATATCATCAACAGTCTCAGGCAGGGGATATCCGGGGTCAAGCCCCTGCGCGATGATGGACTGCTGAACAAGCATATTCACTCCCGGGTTTTCGGTTCGGTCGATTATCCCATCGACTACGGCTTCAAACGGACGCACCGCAAGACCATGGGGCCGGTCGCCTATTATGCCTGCCAGGTGGCCAAGGATGTGCTGGAGGCCTCCGGTCTGGATCAGGAATTCATCACGGGCGGCCGGCTGGGGGTGGCCTTTGGCTCCACCCATGGCAGCCCCACGGTCCAGCGCGATATCTACCGGACATTTTTTCAGGAGCTGGACACCAAATTCTCCTCCATCGGGGCGGTGGATTACCTCCGCTCCATGGTCCACACCACGGCAGTCAACATCACCCGGATGTTCGGCATCACCGGCCGGGTCATCGCCTCCTCCACCGCCTGTACCACCAGCAGCCAGGCCATTGGATTCGGCTATGAAATGGTCAAGTACGGGATGCAGGATGCCATGATCTGCGGCGGCGCCGATGAGTACGACACCACCACCGTGGCGGTCTTTGACAATCTGCTGGCCTGTTCCACCGCCTATAATGAGACGCCGCAGCGCACTCCCCGGCCCTTTGACCGCGACCGTGACGGCCTGGTTGTGGGCGAGGGCGGCGGCGCGGTGCTCCTGGAGGAATACGAGTCAGCCAAGCGGCGCGGCGCGCCGATCCTGGCCGAAGTCATCGGCTTTGCCTGCAACAACAACGGCGGCGACCTCATCCTGCCCAATCTGCAAGGCATCACCACCACCCTGCATCTGGCCCTGAAAGATGCGGAGATCACGCCCAAGGAGGTCGATTTTGTCAGCGCCCATGCCACCGCCACCAAGATGGGCGATGTGATCGAATCCCAGGCCATCCATGCCGTGTACGGCGACGATGGCCCGTTCGTCTCCGGCCTGAAAAGCTACATGGGCCATACCATGGGCACCTGCGGGGTGATCGAGACGATCCTGACCACCTACATGATGGAACAAGGCTTTATCGCCCCCACCCTGAATCTTGAAAACATCGATGAGCGCTGCCGGATGCTTCGCCATGTGCAGGAACTGACCCCGGCAAACATAAAAATCGGCGCCGTCCAGAACTTTGCCTTCGGCGGGGTCAACACTTGTCTGCTTTTAAAGGCTGAAGGTTTTTAGGCTGAAGACTGAAGGTGAAAGGTTACTTCAGCCTTCAACCTTCTACCTTCAGCCTTATGAGGAACGAATAATAATGCGTGATCATATCAAACTTCGTGCTTTTGAGATGGCTGATGAAGTAGTGGTGCTGGTATATCAGGCAACCGCAAGGTTTCCTAAAGAAGAGATATATGGACTGACCTCTCAAATGAGGCGGGCAGCGGTTTCTGTTCCTTCAAACATCGTGGAGGGTTGCGCCCGTGACAGTCAGGCAGATTACCTCCGCTTCCTCCACATGGCCTTCGGATCTTTGAGGGAATTGCATTATCAAATAGGTTTATCTAAGCGCTTGGGTTTTTTATGCAACCAGGATGCAGTACTGATGGAACCAAAGATTATAGAAACCGAAAAAGTCTTGAATGGCTTGATCCGGGCGTTACGTGATGAGTGAACCTTCAGCCTTCAGCCTTCAGTCTTCAGTCTTCCGGTTCCCCGATTTTTTTGTCACCATCCTCTGCTGGACCTGGTTCATCCCTGGTTTTTTCCTGTTCTTTTCATGGCGCTATCTGGCCTGCGCCCTCTTTGCCAAGGAAGAGGAACAATGTTTTCAACGCCTGAACAGTCGTTTTTTTCGGGTTTTTTTCCATATACTCAGGAGCACGGCCCCCAGCCACAGATGGGAGATCGATGAAGAGGTGGCAGCCATCCGCTCGGCGGTGATTGTCTGCAACCACCTCTCTTATTTGGACCCCCTGTTGCTGATTGCCCTGTTTGAGCAGCACCGCACCCTGGTCAAGACCCGGTTTTTCACCATGCCGGTCTTTGGCTGGATTATCAGGAAGTCGGGGTATTTCCCGGCCAGCGGTGAAGGGCAATTTACCAGGTTGATGATCAGGCAGATGGAGACCATGCAGGATTTTTTGCACAGCGGCGGCAACCTCTTTATCTTTCCGGAAGGGACCAGGAGCCGGGACGGCAGGATTGGTGACCTGAACCAGGGAGCCATGAAGATTGCCCGCCTGTGCCAGGCACCCATCTATGTCCTGCAGCTCGCCAATACCGACAACCTGTTTACCCCCGGTAGATTCCTTTTCCAAACCAGGGTCAGAAATACCATCAGCCTGAAGATCATTGACCGTATCCAACCCGACTATCAACACCACATCCCGTCTGCGGCCGTACTGGAACAGCAGGTGCGAGAGGCATACCGAGCGCGACAATCATGAAAGTCATCTTAGTATCCATGCCCGATGTGGTACCGATCATCATCCATGAAACCGCATTTCACATGCCCAACCACGGCATTGCCTCGGTTGGCGGCAATATTGATGAAGAGCACGAGGTCTATCTGATCGATCTGATCCGCAAGCGCCGGTCCATCAAGAAATACCTGACCAGGATGATCGACAAGATCAACCCCGACCTGATCGGCCTTTCAGCCATGGCTTGGCAGTTCGATACCTGCATCAAGATTGCCCATCTGCTCAAGGAGCTCCGACCCGAGGTCAAGATCGTGATCGGCGGCTACCATGCCACCCTGATGCATGAAGAAATCGGCCATTCCCCGGAAGCCAGATGGATCGATTTCATGATCCGGGGAGAAGGCGAAGAGGCCTGCCGCCGCCTGGTAAACGCCCTGGACGGCCGCGACGATCCGGCAACGATCCCTTCCCTTTCCTACAAGAAGGACGGCGCTTTTATCCATAATCCCCGGGCTGAAAACCTTGATCTGAGCACCATCAAACTTCCGATCCGCGACAAACGCCGCCTGACCTGGGGGTATCATATCCTCTACTCAAAGATCGAGCTGGTGGAGACCTCCAGAGGCTGCACCCGCGCCTGTAACTTCTGCTCCATGCGCCACATGTACGGCCGCACCTTCCGCACCTACCCCATCAGCCGGGTACTGGCAGACATTGACGACATCTATTACCAGCGCAAGACCAGATGGATCTTCATCACCGACGACAATATGGTTTTGAATCCCGGCCGGGTCATTGAGCTCTGTGACGCCATCATTGCCAGAAACTACAAGGGGCTCAACCTTGTCGTTCAGGCCGATTGCATATCCATGGCCAACAATGAAGAGATGGTCGCCAAAATGGCAGAGGCAGGGTTTAGGTCAGTTTTTCTCGGTATTGAAAACGGCTCACTCAAAAATATGAACAGCGCCGGCAAAGGCGACATTATGAGCTATTCTCAAAAGGCCATTGACAACTGCCATCGGTACGGACTAATGGTGATCGGCGGCCTGATCTTCGGCTTTGCAGATGACGATGAAGAATCGATCCGGCAAAATTACGAATTTTTTAAACATATCGGCGCTGATGCCTTTTACTGTCAGATCCTGACCCCTTACCCCAAGACCGCCATGCGGGAGCAGCTTCTGGAGCAGGGACTGGTGACCAATCAGACCGATTACAAAAAATACAACGGCCTGTGGGCCAATGTACGGACCAAACACCTGGACTCGGCTGAGCTTCAGTACCAGTTCTGGTACCAGCGCCAGGTGGTGTTGGGATGGTGGAATCCGCCAGCCGAAGCACGGAGTCGGGGCCGGCTGTGGACCTCGATCTGGCGCTTTTGCTTCCGACCGTTTCTGAAGCTTCGCTACCAGAGGATGATGAAAAAATATGGTTGGGAAGGCCGCTACCAAAGAGAAGTTACACGCTGGGAAAACATGAACCACTTTCAAGACCTCGAACAATACTGAAAAAAACATGCAGATATATAATCTTGAGTTTACCGAACAGGAAATCCGTGAGGCCGTGGCCGCGGACAGACTGCTTTCCATGGAGATCGAATTCAGCCGGATCTGTAATTTCCGCTGTTCCTACTGCTATGTCCCGGACCGCAGTGAATGCCAGAATGAACTGTCCCGGGAAGAGATAAAAGATGTGATCTTGCAGGCCAAGGCCCTGGGTGCGCGCAAGATCATCATCCTGGGCGGAGAGCCGAGCATCTATCCGCATCTTGTGGAAATGCTGCGGTTTCTTGGCCGTGAGGGGCTGGAGATTGAGATGTTCACCAACGGTTCCGGCATTGACAGCGATCTTGCCGCTGTTCTGGCCGAGGAAAAGGTGCGGGTGGTATTGAAACTGAATTCCCGGGACGAGGCGACCCAGGACCGGCTGGCCGGCAAAAAGGGGGCCTTCCAGATCATCAACACGGCGCTTGCCACTCTGCGGCAGGCTGGATATCCGGCAGCGGATCAATTCCTGGCCATCAGCACCGTCATCTGCCGGCAAAACATCGCAGAGTTGCCGGCACTGTGGCAGTGGTTGCGGGAAGAGAACATCGAGCCCTATTTCGAGGTCATCACCCCGCAGGCCAATGCCCTGGATAATATCTGGCTGAGTGTTGATTCCGGCGAGCTCAAGGAACTATTCACCGGTCTTTCAGCCATGGATCGGGAACGATTCGGCCGCGACTGGGAACCCCAGCCACCACTGGTGGGCAACAAGTGCATGCGTCACCAGGTCTCCTGCGTGGTCACCGCCACCGGCGATGTCACCCCCTGTGTCGGGGTCACCATTGCCCTCGACAATATCCGCAACAACAAACTTGCCCACATCCTGAAACACAGCGAAGTGATCAACAACCTGAAAAATTACCGCAACATGATCAAAGGGGTCTGTCGAACCTGTGAAAAGGCCGAAGAGTGCTACGGCTGCCGCGGGGCGGCCTACCAGATGACCGGTGATTATCTGGCCTCAGACCCGACCTGCTGGAGAAACAAAGGAGAGAAGGCTGAAGGTTAAAGGCTGAAGACCGAAGGGTTTTCGACACTGATGTGTCGTTCATTATGCAACATCTTTTCGTCAGTCTTCAGCTGTCAGCCTTTTTAGCCCTTTGCCGCACTGCTCCAGGCTTCATCAAGATGACCTTCAATCGTGCGGATTAATTCCTCATCCCATTTTTCAAGATCAAAGCAGACCGCATCTTCACCAAGCAGTCCCCCGGGGACAAAGTCGCCTTTGCTAACGGGGGCGGCAATCATGTCCCCGTAAAAACAGATAGACAGCCATCGGGGATTGTCTTCAATAACATCAACCATAACGAAAAGTTTTCTTTCTTTCTGAGCCGGATGAGCAGCCCTCAAAGAATAGGTGACGCCAGGGCGGGCGAGAAAGTCCAGAAGAATGTTCTCTTTTGATTCTAAATAATTTTTGAAATGTAAAAAAATCTCCTTGTTTCTTTCCGGCGTTTCTTCCCAGCCTTCAACAAAGACATTAACTTCTTGTTCTGCTGTTGTTTTCATATTCGCAGTGCCTTCTTGCAATCTCTTTGATAAGAAAAACAATTCCCAATTATTTAAACTGTGTTCTCTGCTTCCCCGGTTATCGGCGCTGCATATCAAACGACCGTCAGCAGCATCCAGCCCGCGGAGAACCTGCCGCTTTCAGGGATAAAGCCCAATATCCGCTCTCCTTTTTTCAGTCTGCCGGAAGCAAAAAGCTCTTCCAACATGATATAAAAGGAGGCGGAACCGGTATTGCCCCTGCTCGCCAGATTGGTAAACCAGCGCTCCGCCGGGATAACAAAATCGATCTCCTGCAGTTGTTGCCACAGCGGTTCCCGAAAGTATTGCGAGGAATAATGGGGCAGAAACCAGTCAATATCCTCTGGCCTCAGACCGTGTTTAGCCGCAACCGGAGGCAAACTTTTACCAACCAGGGTCCGAATCACCTCCCTGTTGAGCAGCCGGGCATCCTGTTTGACGGTCATGACATTGTGCCATACCGCGTTACGCCCCACTGCATACTCCCGCCAACCCCTGAGGCTGCCGTCTTCCTGTTTCACCGCGCCGGCATACATGCAGGCCTCCAGGCAATGGGCATGGGAGATGATCTCTATCCAGTCGATCTGCAAAGAAAGACGGTCTGGGGACGGTTTGTTTTCAATCAGGACCGCTCCGGCGCCATCAGAGAGCATCCAGCGCAAGAATTCCGCCTCGAAAGAAAAGGCTGGATGGCGCTTACTGCCTTCCGGCTGATCAACCTCATCCTGCATAGCCTGGAAGAAAGCCGTGCGCATAAAGGTGGAGGCCAGCTCAGAGCCGGTGGCAACGGCGCTGTTCGTCAACCCCAGGGCCACTGACATAGCACCATATTTCAAGGCGTTGATCCCGGAGAGACAGATCCCGGCCGTAGTAATGACCTCGCACGGCCCAAGCCCCAACTCCCCATGCACCATGACGCCATGACCGGGCATGAGCTGATCAGGCGATGAGGTGCCGCAGCAGAGGCATTCAAGAAAGCGGCTGGGCAGCTCCTCGCCCGCAGGCACTAAACGACGCACGGCCTCGGCCGCCAACTGGGCATTGCTGTGGGTGGCGGCCCCTGTTTCCGGGTCAATGGCATAGTGCCTGCTCTCAATGCCGTTGTTGGCAAGGATGATCTGCCTGGTCCGGGCCGCGATCCGCTCCACCTTCCCCAGATACCGGTCCAGATCATTATTGCTCACCGGTTGACCGGGAAGAAAGGCGGAAACGGCGGTGATAAAAGCATTCATAGTCTATAACCTGGCGTTTTGGTGGCTGTTAGCAAGGAGCTGTGCGTAGCGGCTGTAAAACCGCTGTTCGTCAAGTCTGGTTGGGGTGACGGCATTGGTCAGGGTGTAATAATCAAGGTTATGATTGATAATCCGGTGATGTTCTTGCCGGTACAGGGCCGTCCCTGGCAGAGGAGTCATGACGGTAATCATCGGCAGATCAATTCGCCGGCCCCCAAGATAGGTATCCAGGCGGTCAAAGTCAGACTCATCATAGTCGGGCGAGATGATAAAATCACCGACAATAGTAATTCCCAGATCATTCAAAATGGCGATGGCCTCCGCATTCATCGATGCCTGATTGGCCTTGTTCATGGCCGACAGACTGGCATCATCAATCCCTTCAAAGCCGATGATCACCGCCCGCAGTCCCGCCTCTTTCCACTGCCGCAGCATTTCCGGATGGCGAACAACCGTATCAGAGCGGATATCGGCCAGATATTGTTTCTTCAAACCCGAGTCCAGCAGGGCGTGGCCCAGCGCTTTCGCCCGCTGGATATCGCCAAAGGTGTTGGCATCCACCAGCCTGATGATTGGGATGTCAGGCAGCAGGCCGATATCCCGGATCACCGTCTCAATGGATTTTGTCAGATAGCCGCCGCCTGTCTGGCCGTAAATGGAGCAGAACAGACACCGGTGCGGGCAGCCGTAGGCCGAGGCGACAAAGCCCATATTGATGCCCAGTTTTTCGAGAATATAGTGCGAACGGTAGCGGCTTACCAGCCCATAGGCAGGGGGCCGCTCCATGACCAGGTCATCCACACGGTTCCGCAGGGGCGGCCGCTCAACCAGCGTGCCTGGCCTGGTCCGAATCACTCCAGGCAGATCACTGCTGTCATTACCGCTCTCCAGGGCGCACACCAGATCGGCAAAGACCTTTTTGCCGATCCCGACCACGATGTAATCAACCGCCTCATGGTTGAAAAACGCCGGATCATTGCTGGCATGGATACCGCCTACCACCACGGTTGCCGGGCAGGATTCCTTGACCCTGGCGGCAATCTGGAGCATGGTGTTCGCCTCACAGGTCACCCCGGTAATCCCGACTACCTCCGGTTGAAACTCGCTTAGTGCACTGTCCAGGCCATCTTGATCGGCCTTCAGGTCAAGGATATGCACCCTCTGCTCCAGCAGATTGCCGGCCAGCTCTTCCAGGGCCAGAGGTTCGCCGCGAAAGATCTGCTTGAGCGACGTTATTCCGTAACGCTCTTCGGGAATACTGCGCCCGCAATTCGGGGGATTGATCAGAAGAATATTCATCATAAATACAGACTGAAAAGGCAAGGGATGCCATCCCGAATACAATCACAAATGCAGGAAAACCGAGCCGGAAACATACCAACAGGATCGAACTTTGGCGACCAAAAAATCCCGGCCCCCATTAACTTGAACTCCCCGACAAGGGCAGGATCTCTCAAGGTACCCTAAATCCTGACCTCCTTTCTGAACCGTTCAGGGCCGACGATAAACTGCACCGTTGCCAGCGAGCCAATAATCGTGCCCAAAACACCTGGGGCCATAACACTCTGTCCGGCCAGGAACAACCCCCGCACCGACGAACGGTTCAGCAGGGCGGCCGAAAGCAGTTGCTCCGTCGAACGCATGACCCCGTAAGCCGATCCATGAGGACTGTTCACCCAATCCCTGATGGTCAGCGGCGTGGAGACATCCAGCAGGCACACACCGTTGAGCGGACCGGTAATTTTTTCCGCTTGGGCGATCAGTCTGTGAGCAAAGCCCGTCTTGGCCCGAAGATATTCATCACCTCTCTGACCACTAAGGGTATGGTGCCAAGGTTCCCACAGGTTTTCATGACCGGAGGTAATCAGGGAAAGCAGGTTCTGATCCGGTCGTTCGCTGGGGCGCAGTTGCACATAGATCAGATCACGCGTATCGCCGGCAGCGTCAGTCTCAATGGCAAACAGGTTGTGAGCGAAGGCCGGATGTTGACTGGCCGGCACCAGGGCATGCACCGCCATCATGCCATGGGTATCGGTCAGCGCCTGAACACGCCGACGATATGAGGGCTTGATGTGTTCAGGCGCAAGCAGTCCCACAATCTCCTTGGGATGGATGGCGCCGATAACCAGATCGGCGTCGATGGTTTCCCCCGATGCCAGGGTAAGGCCTCGCACGCAGCCGTCCGTTGTCCGAATCCGGGCGACTGAATCACCGGTGCGTACCTGACCGCCCAGGGATGCCAGACGCCGGGCACACACATCAGCCATATGGGCGCCGTTGCTGGTCAGACGCCAGGCGGAAAACAGATAACTGGCCAGGGCCATGGTGTGATAAAATTGCGGACAGACTGCCGGCGGAACACCGATCAGGACTGAGGGCAGGCCAAAGACCGCCCGCAACCCAGGACTGCATCCCAGACGATCAAAAACGGCCCCCAGCGGCTCCGCCTGTTCAAACCAGGATTGCATCGGTTTATCTGCATAGAGAAAATCCAGTTGATCAAACTGGCAGGCACTTCGGCGCAGCATCGTCATCAAGGCGGTGATCTGCTGATGCTGGCCGGGAAAGGCCGCCCGCAAATTGGCCTCGTAGGCCTCGAATCCGGCTGGCACATCAAACGAATCAATCCCCAATCCCTTATCGGTAAACAGGTAGCGGTCGATGGGGCCGTCCATGCCCATCCGCACGAGGGGCAAATCAGCCGTAACCCCGAGATAATCGAAACAGCGGCGCAGAACCTGCCCTTCATCCAAGGCGCCCAGATAATGCAGGCCGACATTGCAATGCACCCCCTGACGCACATAGCTGCGCATCATCCCACCGGGCTGCCTGTTTTTCTCGACCACCGTGACCTCAAACCCGAGTCTGGCCAGAATGATGCCGGCGCTCAATCCGCCGATTCCGGATCCGATAATCAGGACTTTCTTCATATCAGCATTGTTCATGGTATCTTGGTCAAAAAAATCAAGGGAGGAAAAACCTCACGGCCACAGGACTGCAACAGCGCCATTCTTGTCTATAATCACCTCGGATGCAACAGTTTTCATGGACATCAACCCCGGACGACTTGCCTGTTCCCGACACATTTAGGAGCTCGCCTCTTGCCAATCTCCAGCCAACTGCTGTATAATGAGACTTATTCTTTTTCTGATCTCCAGACAACAGATACGAAACAGAATTTTCATCAATTTTTCCGGTGGCCGGCCTAAAGCTGTCTGCCAGGGGACCAATAATCATGCTCAATTCACCATCCGTATGGACAATCATTCCGGTCAGGGTCCAGGCCATCATCTTTTCTCTGATTTTATTGTGTACTCTTTCCCAAATCGCCACTGCAAACACCAGCGGCATTGACTTCTCAAAAGACCCCTGGACCGTGCTGGGCGGCTACGGTCAAAGTTTCCCCGGCTGGGGCCAGACCACCCAGCGGGTCGAAACCATTGACCTTGTTCCCCGCTACAATCGCATCATTTTTAACGACCTTGGCTCCGGCTGGTATCGCGGTTTTCATTCCATCCTGGTCGAGGTACCCGTTCATTTTGTGGTCAGTCCCGATGTCTCCACCATGATCGGCATGAACTTCCTCGCCTGTTATACCTTTACCGCCGATCAGACAATCCACCCCTATCTGTTTGGCGGCGGCGGCCCGGTTTACAGTTTTGCCGATGTTCCCGGCATGGGCGCGGAGTTGAACGGCAATTATCAGTTCGGCATCGGGCTGGAATATGAGATGGCCAAGAGCTACAATCTGCTGCTGGAAATGCGTTACCATCATATCTCCAATGGAGGTAGCGAAGAACCCAACGACCCGCTGAACTCCTGTAAACTACTTGTTGGAGTTACCTTTTAACCATGAAACTCCTTACCGATTTCCTGCCCATCCTGCTTTTTTTCATCGCCTACAAGATGTTCGACATCTATGTGGCCACCGCTGTCGCCATCGCCGCGACCTTCCTGCACGTCGCCGTCACCTGGCTGAAAACCCGCAAGATAGCGGCCATGCAGCTGGTCACCCTGGCGATCCTGGTGATCTTCGGCGGCCTGACTCTCTACCTGCACAACGAACAGTTCATCCAATGGAAGCCCACCGTGATCAACTGGATTTTCGGCGCCGCCTTTCTGGGCAGCCAGTTCTTCGGGGAAAAGACCGTGGTCGAGCGACTGATGAGCGCCCAGATCAACCTGCCGAACCAGATCTGGCGGCGACTCAACTTAAGCTGGGTCACCTTCTTCCTGATCATGGGCGGGGTCAATCTTTACGTGATGTACAACTTCGACCGCGACACCTGGGTAAACTTCAAACTCTTTGGCATGCTCGGGATGACCATGATTTTCTTGGTCATTCAGTCGCTGTTTCTTTCCCGCCATATCAACATCCCAGAGAAGAGTGACGCTGGGGAATGAAAAAATATGGTCGTGGAAATACGGGGAGTGTCCCTATTTTCTCCCTTTTTTGTGTTTGTGATAATTTAAAATCAGAGGGAAGGTTTTCTTATGAGAGAAAAATGGTTTTTCTTACTTGCGTTGGCGGTAATGGTCACCAGTAGTCCCGCGGAAGCAGTCACACTGCTTACAGACGGGTTCGACACCTCCACCGCCCCGGCTTTCTCCGCCAACTGGGGCGTGGCAGGTGTAAGTGAAACGGACGGCAATTGGGTCACCTCTGCCGCTTCGATTCATCCTGCTGGAATTACTCCACATAGCGGTCCCAACATGGCCGTCTTTAACTCTTTCTCAACCAGCAGCGGCCAAACCCGGCTGTATCAGACCAGTGGCATCGACCTCAGCGGCCTAACCAACGCGAAGGTCTCTCTCTGGATGTACCATAACATCGAATACACCAACGCTGACACCATGCAAGTCCAAGTTTCGACCGATGCTGGCGTCACCTGGAACAACGCGGGTGCACCTATCGCCCGCTATGATGGCACCGCTCAGTGGACCCAACACACGATCAATATCGACGCCTACACCGGTGTGGGGATGACCGATGTGCGCATTGGCGTCCTGGGGATTAGCGCCTATGGCAATGATATCCACATTGACGATATAGCCGTCTTCTCTGATGATATCACAGCACCTACCGGCCATATTGAAGTGTATTCTTATTACGGAGAAGTTTCCGGAAACCAAGTCGGGATTGCTGTATCAACCGTGGACAATGACTCCTTGGTCAAGGATGTTTGTCTTTGGCTGGGAGATGGAGAAAACAATTTAATACAACCAGCGATATGTAAAACATTGGCTGAAAAAGATTGGAACAGCTGGCCCGATGCTCCGAGTTTTAGTTTTTCTTGGGATTCAAACACAATAGCGGATGGCACCTATAATTTATATGTAATTGCGACTGACAATGCCAACAATGTCGGTAGGCTTGGTCCGGTTGCCATGACGGTTAATAATTCCAGCCTGGGTTCGCCGAGCCAACTGGCACCCATCACCACTTGCCAAGAATTTCAAAATATCAACAATCATGGTGGCTGGTACTATGAGCTCAAAAATGACATCAATTGCGCCGAGACGAAAAGCTGGAATGGTGGAAAAGGATTTTTGTCAATCACCTTTGGTGGGGTTTTAAATGGCTACAATTACAATATCAGCAATTTGTACATGAATACCGACTACACGGGAATCTTCGGTCAAATCGACAGTAGCGCCCGGGTTTCTGGAGTAAATTTTCGCAAAGTACAACTCATCGGCCATACAACTTATGGCGGAGGATTCAGCCACTCCAACTCGGGAACAATTGAAAAAAGTTCTATCACCGGCTCATTGCTACTCAGCAACGGCAACCAATGCGGCGGCTTTGCTGTCTTTAACAGCGGAACCATATCGCAAAGCTGGGGTGATATGACTATCGGCACGAGTGGCTATCTTGGTGGCATTGCTGGGCACGGCGTAGGCGGCAAAATTGAAAATTGTTATTTCAAAGGCAAGCTTCAATCACTTGGATCTGCCGGCGGCTTGGTAGGTATAAACGAAGGGCAGTTTAGTTATTCTGGCATTATCAACAATTCATACTCCACCGCTAAAGTCAGCGGTGGCTCCGGTAATGGCGGCATGATCGGCTGGCAATACCAACAAAGCACTCAAAGCGGTTCTTATTGGGACACAGAAACATCAGGTTTCGATATAATGTGCGGAAGTGATGCCTGGGGTGGAGCAAATTGCGATGATACCCACGGCTTGACTGACGCACAAATGAAACTGCAAGCCAGTTTCGTTGCTTGGGATTTTGACAATATTTGGAAAATTGATCCAAAGAAAAATGACGGCTATCCCTATCTTGCTTGGCAAACCACCTTTACTGAAAATAAAAAATTTCCTTGGCCAATGTTTTTACCAGCTCTTACAAAAGGAAGATATTAAGAAAAACCGCTTAGGCATGTCCCTAATGGACACTTTGAGAGATGGCATCAACCGGTGGAATCGCCCAACCAAACGATGGAAGTGATGCCAGCAAACGGCTTTTATGGTTCCCATGCACTGAAAGGAAACCCATTCCTGCCTGTAAAGAAGGCAGCTTGCCCCTGGGGAAATACGGGGAGGGTCTCTAATTTCCTCAGGGAGGGGATATGAAAAGTAGTCTTTTATTGGTTGTTGCAGCGCTTATAGCCGGAATTGCCGCGCAGAACCTAAAACTCGCTCAAAATTTTGTAACAATTCTCCAAAATGCATTTGAAAATCAACTAAGCAATATCCAAATTCAGGGAAAAGGTGTTGTTGTAAGGGGGAATTAGGTGGAATTAGGGACACTCCCCATCCCTCCACAAAATGCTATCATTTAATGATTGCATTTTGTGGG
Organism: uncultured Desulfobulbaceae bacterium; assembly: GCA_903891045.1. GTDB lineage: Bacteria > Desulfobacterota > Desulfobulbia > Desulfobulbales > Desulfocapsaceae > UBA2270. Next base: position 24,920 of record CAITDH010000316.1, read on the forward strand.
CATCCTGTTAACATTAATCCATGAATAAATCGCATCGCAATACTTTGCTTGCAATCTTCACCCTGCCGGTTCCGGCGACCCTGGAATGGCGGAAGATTGAGGCATTGTTTGTCGCGCTTGGCGCAAAGACGATTGAAGGTAACGGTTCACGGGTAAGATTCGAGCTCAATAGCATTATCGGCCTCTTTCACCGGCCGCACCCGGTAAAAGAGGCCAAGCCTTACCAGATAAAAGATACCAGATTATTTTTAGAAAACGCAGGAGTGAAGCCATGAACACCATGACATTCAAAGAATATGCTGCCAGGATCGAATACAGTGATGAAGACGGCTGCTTTATCGGACACATTGCCGGGATTAAAGATGTTATCGGCTTTCACGCCGAAACCGTCAAAGAGCTGCGTGCCGCATTTGAAGAGGCAGTTGACGACTATCTCGCCACATGTGCAAAGCTTGGCCGCGCCCCGCAAAAACCTTATTCCGGAAAACTCATGTTACGAGTGCCACCTGAAGTCCATGCCCGTGCCGCCATGATGGCACAAGCTCATGGCGTAAGCATCAATCAGTGGGCAAGTGATGTTCTGGCCCATGCATCTTAACCGGCTCACACCTATGGTTTTATCACCGGCGATACCCCCTGCCAAAAATCGAACATGACGACACTCGATCACCCTGCCGAGGGAAACATCACCAATGGTCTGAAGATTATCCACTATGGAGTCAACAGCAAGGGAGAATATGAACTAACGCCGGATGATGTCTGGCAACCGGTGAACATCGTCAACCATCAGGCCTGGCAGGAGATTGAAAAGAATATTGCCGCCTCCAAAGATAAAATAGCCTCCGGACGGGTGAGCTGTCTGCACTACTACATGACCGCCAACCAGATGGACACCAGCCTACTGGCCCAGTACACCGGTCAGCCGCGCTGGAAGGTTTGCCTCCATCTTCTTCCCTTTTTCTTTAAACGACTGTCTGCCACCGCCCTGCAGAAGTATGCGGAGTTGTACCAAATGTCTCCGGATGACTTGACCCAGGGCAGACTCCGGCCTCCCCTTTACCATCTTAAGTAGTTTGGAGCATACTTTTTGCCGGATTTTCCTCACAACCAGTCCGCCCACTGTGAAAGCGGTGTGGCCGCCAATCTGCTGATCCATCAGGGCATCCCCATGTCCGAGGCTATGGCCTTCGGTATTGGCGGCGGCCTTTTTTTCGGCTATCTGCCCTTTATCCGGATCAACGGGCTGCCCCTGGTCACCTACCGGGCCGCCGCCGGGCATATCCTTCACCGGATCGCCGCCGTTCCCGGCGTCCACATGGTTGCAAAAAAATTCCGCGACCGGGATGAGGCCATGGCCGAACTGGACCAGACCCTTGCCGCCGGTATTCCGGTCGGCCTGCAGACCGGGGTTTTCTGGCTGCCCTATTTCCCCAAGGCCCTGCGCTTTCACTTCAACGCCCACAACCTGGTCGTCTATGGAAAAGAAGGGGATGAATACTTGATCAGCGACCCTGTGTTCCCGGAACCGGTCCGCTGCCCAGCCGAAGCTCTGGCGCGGGCCCGGTTTGCCTCCGGCGCCCTTGCCCCCAAAGGGAAAATGTATTATCTGACCCAGGTACCCGCCAAACTGGAACACCAGTCTCTCATCATCAGCGGGATTCAATCCGTCTGCAAGATGATGCTTGCCGTCCCCTTTCCCCTGATCGGGGTCAAAGGGATACTATTTCTGGCCAACCGGCTGGTCAAATGGCCGCAGCGGTTGGGCCAAGAAAGCGCGGACCTGCATCTGGGACATGTAGTCCGCATGCAGGAGGAAATTGGCACCGGCGGCGGCGGATTCCGCTTCATGTACGCGGCCTTTCTTCAGGAGAGCGCGGAGGTGATGCAGGCACCCCTGCTCCATGACTGCGCCGCCTCCTTGACCGCGGCCGGAGATACATGGCGGGAATTTGCGGCCATGGCCGCCCGTATATGTAAGAAGCGCGCCCGGCCTGACGACAGCTATCCTGCCATGGCCGAGTGCATCAACCGGTGCGCCGCCCTCGAAAAAACAGTTTTTACCAAGTTGAGACAATGGACAAAACAGCATCCATAAACCATGGGAACCCGTCCCAGCCTGACTCGGGGTCAAGCGGTGCCGTATTTGCCGGCGGGCTGATCAAGCAATATAAAAACGCCAACTACCCGGCGCTCAATGATTTCAGCCTTGCTGTCCAGCCAGGGGAATTTTATGGCCTGCTGGGGCCAAACGGCGCCGGAAAAACCACGGCCATCTCCATTCTCACCGGTCTGTTTCCCCCTGACAGCGGCACCGTCCGGATCATGGGCATGGTTTTCCGGGAAAGCGAGAACGCCATCAAGCAGGTTCTGGGTCTGGTGCCACAGAATATCGGACTCTATGACAAGCTCACTGCCCGGGAAAACCTTACTTTTTTTGGCAAACTGTGCGGGATCAGCGGCAAGAAACTAACAGAGAGGATTCAAGAGGGCCTTGAATTTGCCCGGCTTGCCGACCATGCACGCCAGCCGGTGGCCACCTTTTCCACCGGCATGAAACGGCGTCTGAATCTGGCGGTGGGCCTGATCAACGATCCGCAGGTGCTCATCCTTGATGAACCCTGCGTCGGCATCGATGCCCAGTCCCGAAACCTGATCCATGAACAGTTGACTGCGATCAACCAGAGAGGGACCACCATTCTCTACACCACCCACTACATGGAAGAGGCCCAGGAACTCTGCAGCCGAATCGGGATCATCGATAACGGCCACCTCGTGGAAGAGGGAACCCCCGCCGCCTTGCTCCAGAAAAGCGGCAGAGCCAATCTGGAAGAGCTGTTTCTCCACCTGACCGGCAAGGAGCTTCGCGACGCATAATGAACCTAAAAACGGCAGTTGCCTCATCCGGTAGATATCGCTCTCCCTCATCCCCGGCCCTTGTATGTTTTTTGTATGTTTTGAGTATCATGTTATATTGAGTTTTCGGAAGGTATTGCACAGCCCGATAGCCCTTTGGGACACAAAGCCCGTGGAGAAGCTCTTGGCGTGCAATATCAACCGTTTATCCGAAGCCCGA
>CAITDH010000317.1 GCA_903891045.1 uncultured Desulfobulbaceae bacterium
AATACTCAGCTAAAAGTTCTTATGTTCCCCCCCTGAAATACTCCCGGCTGTGTGGGAATGACATAGCATTATATGCTGCATTACTCCCGCATAGCTGGGAGTCCAGGAAGGTGATAGCTGAGTTTCCTATAGAGGCACTTTGTATTTTGTCGGACCTTTTTTAGGGGAAAATGGTTGACAATAAGGTGTGAATGCAGTAACTTTTTCTGTTTTAAAGTCAATGGCGACGTAGCTCAGATGGTTAGAGCATACGGCTCATATCCGTAGTGTCCGGGGTTCAATTCCCTGCGTCGCCACCATAAGCATATTTAGGCCAGTTTCGGGGTAATCCTGGAGCTGGCCTTTTTTGTTTCTAATACCATCCGATACAGTCCGGCACCGTCTCAATACGTATGTATATTCAACTATATACCCATCAGTAGTTCCATTCAGCGCACAGCAAATAATCACCTCTCTTTCTTCTTTTTTGTCCGTCAAAGTCCATTGTGATGCATTGCAATCCAAAGGTTTTGGGGGTATATTCAAAGGTGAAATACCCCCAAACTAAAACGGATACCCTCAAAAAGGAGGAAGGTCCCATGCCTAAACGGATTGCTCCACTCACAGACGCCAAGATCAGAACGATCAAAATTACAGAGAAACCCCAAAAGCTTTTTGATGGTGGCGGTCTTTTCCTGCTGGTCACTCCATCCGGCGGCAAGCTATGGCGTTTCAAATATCGCTTTGATGAGAAAGAAAAGGTTCTGGCTCTTGGCGCATATCCTGACCTTTCATTGACCGGGGCCAGAAGCAGGCGCGAACAGGCAAGGACATTGCTGGCCAATGGCGTTGACCCTGGCAATATTAAAAAAGCACAGGCAGCGGCAAACACCTATGATACAGAGACTTTTGAGGTCATTGCCCGCGAATGGCATACCAGAAATTTACGCACCTGGGCGGTAAGTCATTCAAGCAAGATCATTCGGCGGCTGGAGCTTTATATCTTTCCTTGGATGGGAGCCAGACCAATCAAGGAGATCACGGCCCCTGAAATGTTAGCGGTACTGCGAAGGATTGAGGCCAAAGGAGCCATTGAAACAGCTCGTAGGGCGCACCAAGTATGCGGGCAGGTGTTCAGGTTCAGAGAATTACGGATCTGGTGGACAATACAAAGCTTTACCTCAGTATTCGGGAAAATAGCTTCAATGGCCTCGGGGAAACCTTTAAGACCATCAACACAGGCGATTAGAATATCCTTCACTCCTCTATTGGAAAGATCCGTCAGCACCTGAAGCCAGAAATTGGCACCTTCATGCTCGGAAATATATAGACCAAGGACTTCTTGCCGCCCTTCGAGATTTACGCCAAGGATTGTGTGCACTGCCTTGCTGACGACCTTCCCGTTCTCACGAATCTTGTAATGGAATGGCATCAATCCAGACAATGGAATACATTTATGCCAAAGGCCGGGCTTGCCATTCCTTGACTGTCTGGATGATTTTATCAGTAATGGCGCTCAGTGTACCAGTTGAAACATCAAGACCGTATATCTCCTGGAGATGGGTAGAGATGTCTTGGTAGCTCATGCGCCATAGAGAGCAATTATTTTCTGCTCAATCTCGCCGTTCAGGCTGGTCTGATATTTTTTGACTAATTGGGGAGAAAAGGTTCCCTCGTGGTCACGAGGGGTATTTAACTCGAAATTGCCATTTAAGGACGACTTGATGGTCTTCCGGCTTTTGTCGTTACGGCGATTTACGGTAACTTATTGGCCGAGATGTGAATCCAACTCGCCTTCAAGAGCTGGGTTCTGTGAGATTTTTGATTAATTGCGTGAGGATGCCTTCTCTGCCCAGAAGTGGCTTTCCTTCCTGAATTAGCTTTGAGGGCTGTTGAAAAATCAAATCCATTGTCTTCTTGAGTCATATCAGTTCTCTTTTTTCTGCTGAACATATCAGCTTTCAGTTAACTGACACAGAATTCTGAACACCCTCCCTTGTGCTGCAATCAGTTAATGCTTGTCTTTTGCTGTGATCTGGTGCAGTCGCTGCAAAGACCTGTAAACTCGATATGATGGCCAAATATCTGGTAATGACAGGCTTGAGCCGCTATTTCATTGATACCCTCTTGTACTGGCATCTTGATGTCATCTACCTTGCCGCATTCCATGCAGCGAACATGGTAATGGGGTGTTACGGTTGCATCAAAGCGTTTCTGGGTACCGCCTACCTCCAGTTTGAGAATCATGCCGGTCTCTGCCATCAGCTCAAGATTTCTATAAACTGTACCAAGTCCTATGCGGGGAAGGCGTTTGCGTACCATGTCATAGACTTCATTGGCTGTTGGGTGTGAAGTAACCTTTAATAGTTCTTCAAGGATGATCTGGCGTTGAGTGGTAAGGCGCATGGAGGTAAATTCTTGCATGGTCGTTCCTGTTATAATGAGAGTGTAGATGGGAGGATTTATTATATGGTATAATATCTCAAGATAGAAAGAAAGACAATGGGAAAAATAATTTATTCCCTGCTTGTTCAGCCTTTATGTGTAATTGAGATTTGTTGTTTGTTGCTATATTTTTTAACTGAGAGAAGGATTGAAATAACCAAAGCGGAGGGTTGGAAACCGTTTCTGTAACTGGAGCAGCCATGAGCGCATACCCAGTGGTTTGTCAGTTGGATGGAAGTCCAGGGTTTGCATGTACCACTCAGGATCCATATTCAGATTTCGTAACTGAATCAAGTCAGGATGACAGGTTTCAAGCAGATCGGTGAGGGCTGCAAACTCTTCCTTGGAATCAGTAACGCCAGGCTGGATAAAATAGTTGAGCGAAACAAAACGATTGGCTCCCTTCATGATCTTGATCGACTCTTTGACATCGGTAAGGGTGAATCCAACCGGTCGGTAGTATCGATTGTGAAACACGTCTTGGGCTGAATTCAGACTGACTCGCAGGCTGTCCAGGCCGGCGCGGGTGAGGGTCTCGACCGCTTGAGGTAGGCTGGCATTCGAGTTGAGGTTGATTGTTCCTCGTTCTGTCTTTTTGCGGATGAGATGAATAGCCTCCTCGATAACCTGGGCCTGGAGCAGAGGCTCGCCTTCACATCCCTGGCCAAAGCTGACGATGGCATGTTCGGCTGTTTGCAGATGGGGAATGGCCACAGCTGCGATTTCCTGGGCGGTGGGGACAAAGCGGATGCGATCCTGGGTGGCCGAGCAGGAGCCGGCAGGTTGCAGGGAGATGCAACCGACACATCGTGCATTGCAGACAGGGGAAGTAGGGAGTGGGGCCTCCCAGCGACCAAGGAAATAATTGCGTGCTGCTGGGCAACCGTAGGTCAGGCAGCATTTTCCTAAATGTTGTACCAGTCTGTTGTTGCTGTGCTCTTTCAGCTTTTTTCTGGTCTTCCTGGTTATTGCTGCCTGGTCAAATTGACAGGCGTCTTGCCGTTTATCCGGGTCGCTGCGAAAAGCGGTTACCCAAAAACGGTCCTGACGCCAACCTACGGCGGTATAAGCAAAAAGTGGCAGGCGTGGAGCCGTGCTGGCTTGTGTTTGATAGGCACTGTTCAAGATAGCCGTGTGTGCTGGAGACATGAAGGCGGCGACTGCCTGGATGGCCTCTCCCGGTTGATAAGGATTTTCTTCGAGCAGCAGAGGTTCACCCGTAGCCTGGTCATAACCCACGGGTAAACGGCCGGGTAGGACAAAGAGCTCGCTGCCCTCAGGAAGGGGGATCAGATCTTCAAGGGTTGGCTGAAAAAACTGGCCGCCACTCATGCCGGCCATGTTCAACGAGGAAAGATCCGTGATATTGCCCTGAAGGTCAGCGAAAATAAGCGAAGGAATAGCGTCTGGATGGATCACTCGGGACGTAGTATTTTGAAGATAGAATCTGTAGCCAGGTAGATGTTCAAATCTTCCCCATAAATATCCTGAATCGCAGAGTGATTAATGAGGTCCTCTATAATAAATTGGGTGAGATAGAGGCTGATAATGTTGGGATCGGGCACCAGTGTGCGTATCGGCGCAACTTTAAGTTGAATCTCAAATTCATCAAGATTGGCCAGTTTTTTGAGTTGTTCTTCAAAGGTGTCGTGTAGGCTCTGGACTGAAGTAGTCTCTACAATTCCTTTGTCGATAAGGCGTTGCACAAGTTTTGCTGCCAGTTCATCGGCATTTTCCTTGGCCTTGTGGAGCATAAATCGCCGTTCCTGTTCTCTTTTGCGATCAATGCTGCGTATCGTTTTGTCTGTAGCACTATTGGCACTGATATGGGCTTTTGCCATTATAATCTCCGGTTAAACTATCTTTATTTTCAGAAGGGACGAATAAAAGAATTTACTGCATCCGCTCTAATCTTCCAATAAAAAACTAAAATAAAAAAAACTAATCCTGCCAAATGACAAAAAATTAACAGTTACTGTTGTACAGACTGCCAAAATGGCGCATTTCTTGTTGCTGTTGTGCCGGTAGGCGTAAGTTATACTTTGTCAGATATTCTGCCACCATGCGATGGGTGTTAAATATCGGGATATTCAGGGTG
>CAITDH010000318.1 GCA_903891045.1 uncultured Desulfobulbaceae bacterium
AGTAATAAACAAAAGTGTTTTTTTAAAAAGCGAATGACAAGATATGAAGACCAATACGCTGAATTCAGTAGTGTGTCAACTCACGTTTATCATAACAGCCGTTTACCGTCAATCGTCAACGGTCGATGGCTGTAACCGGTTTTGCGTTCAGCAAGCCATTTTGACGCCATCGAGAGCAGATCTGATCTGGTAAATGGTTTGGACAGGAAGTCATCCATTCCGGCCTCAAGACAAATCTGCTTATTATCACTCATGGCATGAGCTGTCATCGCTATGATCGGGACTCTGTGCATCATCTCTTTGTCGTTCCTATTTTCCATTGCTGCAAGCTCTGATTCAAAATCCCTGATGGCTTTTGTAGCCTGATATCCATCCATGACAGGCATTTGCACGTCCATGAATATCAGTTCATAATGGCTGCGTTTGAATGCGTCAATAGCCTGCTTGCCATCTTCAGCCAGATCCACCTGATAGCCTGCATACTCAAGGTGTCTTTTTGCAACCATTTGATTTGTAGGATAGTCTTCCACCAGAAGGACATGCCTCCTCCGCGCCTCCTCCGCGATGGAGTGTCTGGTCACAAGGTCAATTTTTCCGCCATTCTCGCCGCTCATCGAAGATACGAGGACTCTATCTATGGCTCCGCGGAGTTCCTTTCCTCTTATGGGCTTTGTCAGATATCCCTCTATCCCGATATCTCGACAGGTCTTTCCATCGCCGGCATTGCCATAAGCAGTAATGACAATGATCGGGACAGAGTTGAAGGATTCCACGCTTCTTATCTCTCGCGCAAGATCAAAACCATTGACATCTGGCATGCTGAGATCACTCAGAACAAGGTTGACCTGTTCCCCTGAGGCGATATATCTCTTGAGGATGGAGAGAGCTTCTTTTGCACTTGTCGCTTCAACAGGAATGAAGCCCCATGAGTTTACATATTCAACTATTGTTTGGCGGCTGGTTTTGTTGTCACCAACAACAAGCACCCTTACATTGCTCAGGGGCAATTCTTTGCTTCTGTGGAAAACGGTCTCGCTCTGTTTTGAAAAAACAACGGTAAACCAGAAGGTGGAACCCTTTCCTTCCTCGCTATCAACGCCTATTTCTCCTCCCATCAGTTCGGCCAGTTGCTTTGAAATTGTGGTGCCAAGCCCTGTTCCTCCATATTTTCTGGTGGTCGAACCGTCCGCCTGTGTGAAGCTTTCAAAAACGATTGCCTGCTTTTCTTTAGAGATTCCAATGCCTGTATCTTTTACAATAAATCGCAGCTTGATCTTGTCCCCCATATCTTGTGTCGGCTCCGCCTTGACATAAATTCCACCCTCATGAGTAAATTTGAAGGCGTTGCCTATCAGGTTCTTCAGTATCTGCCTGAGGCGGCCAGGGTCTCCCACTACCCTGGTCGGTGTTTCCGGCGAGATAAAGAATGTTAATTCAAGCCCTTTATTAATCGTCCGGTATGAAAAACTCTCCGTCAGGTCTTCAAAAAGATTTCTCAGGTCAAAGGGAATATGCTCAATCTCAAGTTTTCCAGACTCTATTTTAGAGAAATCAAGGATTTCATTAATGATCCCAAGCAGTGAATTGGCCTCCTTGGTGATGGCGCCAACAATATGTTTCTGTTCTTCATCAAGTTCTGTTTTAAGACAAATTTCCGCCATTCCCATGATGCCATTCAGAGGCGTCCGGATCTCGTGACTCATGTTGGCGAGAAACTGACTTTTGGCTTTGTTTGCATATTCAGATTTCCGCATGGCTTCCGCCAACTCGCTTGTACGCTCAGTTATCATTTCCTCCAAGCGTTCTCTGTGGTTCTTGAGTTCAAATTCTATTTTCTTTCTCTCTGAGACATCGCGCGCAATACCACGAAATCCGGTTGGCATCCCCTCCGGACTTACAATAAGAGATACAGATACCTCGATATGCTTTCTGGCGCCACTCTTTTGAATAACTTCCCATTCAAACCCCTTGGAGGGAACCCTGGTTACAAGTATCTCGTTGAAAAGATCGG
>CAITDH010000319.1 GCA_903891045.1 uncultured Desulfobulbaceae bacterium
ATTATCCTTGTCAAAGAGGTACTCCCATGTTTTTTCTTCAATCAACTGGGCCTGTTCCTGGCCGCAGGGGACACAGACCCATCGGTCACCCTCTTCTGTTTCAAATAAATGCATACCCTTTTACCTCATTCTCTTTTTTATAAATTAACCTTGATGGTACCGAAAACGCCATCAAAACCAGCTTTTTTATGAACCAAATTCTGTCTAACGCGATAAACTGCCTCGGCAAGACAGGGAAAATCCACTGAAGCAAGATCGGCAATCGGCGTCTCGGTCAGGATCGTTAATTCGGGACCAACTTGTTGAATAAGTTGCCAATACTTACTCATCACGGTCTTTGTCCCTGGCCCCATTCCAAGCAGTTCCGCCAGGATCTCCTGGAGAGGGATCAGACTGTAAACATCAGGGGCACCTGGAGGATAGACTGGAGCCAACCGGTCAGCCAGATCAAGAACTCGGGAGAGGACGCCTATGGTCAGCGGCTTGCCACAGATCGGGCACAGACCGTGCAGTTCTTTGCTCTTATAGGGATCACAACAGAAATCACACAAGCGATGTCCATCATGATGATATTTCCCTTCTTCCGGATAGAATTCAATGGTCGCGGCCAGATGGCGATGTCCGGCTGCATCGCATGGGGTTTGCAGGGCAGCCTTCATGGCAAAAAAATCAAATGTGGTATCAAAGACCGTGGCCTCACGGCCAATTTTCTCCGGTGAGTGACAATCGGAGTTTGAGATAAGGGTAAAACGGTCAAGGGCTGAAACCAGCCGATTCATTGCCGGATCAGAAGACAGTCCAGTTTCGAGGGCAAAGATATGGGACGAGAGATCGCCAAAGCACTCTTCAACAGAATCAAATCCCGACCGTGAACCAAACAGGGAAAACCAGGGCGTCCAGATATGGGTGGGAACGAGAAACCCCTCAGGGGCATTTTCGAGAACGATCTCCAAGAGATCATGGACATCAAGTCCCAAGATTGGCCGGCCATCTGCCGCAAGATTACCGATAGCGGCCAGGGCACTCTTGATCCGTTCTGCCGATGCAAAATCAGGGACAAAGATCAGACTATGCACCTTTCTGACCTTTCCGTGACGTTTGTAGATAGAACTTATCTCAGTACTCAGAATAAAGCGAGTGGGAACGCACTCAGATGACGGGATACAAGAAAATGGCAAAAAAGAATCGAGTAGGATCGATTCTTTCAACCGGAAAAATCCGGGTTCAGCGGGCTCAAGTGTGTCCTGGAGTTCACGGAACCATAAAGGATGGGTAAAATCTCCTGTTCCCAGGAGATGCACCCCTTTGATCTGGGACCAGGCAGCCAGAGAACGGATATGCAATCTCTGGCTGGTGGCCCGTGAATACAGGGAATGGATATGAAGATCGGCAATAAAACGCATGTTATTTCAGACAGTCAGCCAGTATGACCAAAACGGACTTTGGCTCCCCTAAATGGGAAAAAGACCTGCTGCCAGTAAATCCACAGAGATAAATCTTACAAGCACTTGGTCTTGATATAGGAGCAAAGCATATTAAAATCATCTTCATAGATATTGAGAAATTGAACACCCGTGATAAAGGTAGGTGATATAGGTAACTGTTTTCCCCACATCACCTTACCCATAACTTTAATATTGATATCATCAAGCAGGACATGCAACCTTAATACAGAGTGTAATGGATATAAACTCAAAGAATAAAATGAAATTCCACTACCACTGATATCTCGGCACTTGCAGCGAACACCATCCTCAGTACATTGTGCTTTATCAGACAATACTTGACACACCTCTATGTCCAGATCAAGAGGTATACGAGAATATTGCCTACGTTCAGAGAAGCCTGTTTTTTCTTCCATATAATATCGATTTCCTCTTTATACAAAGTAGATTGGTTTTGCTATCAGCGATCTTACTGCGGATGGTTGCTCTTTGAGAGTCTTACGGGTATGCAAGCTCTCATGGTTGCTATGCCGTTACGACTTGTTTTCTGTTTTGACGCTCCATGGTTTGAATCAATTCAACGAGCCCTTGTTCATTGGCAATCAATGTCTCAGGACACTTGCGAATAAGTTTCTCACTCATATCCTTACAAAGACATCGGGAAAGCTCCAATGCAATGACGGTACCATGGTGCTTACGAATTGCCTCCATCCCTTTTACACCATCATTTTCAGATCCAGAAAGCAGTATTCCCGCAACACGCTCTTTTAAAAGGGGCGCCATTGACGTCAATATTGTGTTGAGTGCTGCTTGTTTCATGGATGTTAGGTCACTTGTAACCCGAATGGTATAATGACCGCTATATGGCGACAACGTCATTCGTTCAGTTCCAGAAAAGATATAACAGGTTCCACCTTCTACGGTCAGGCCGTCTTGACCTCGCACCACTGTCATGGCACTAATTGAACCAAGGTAGTCTACAAAAGAAGAGACATTCTCCGGTTCATCATGGATAACTACAATTACAGCTCCACCCATTTCAGAACAAAGAGAGGGAATAATTTGCAG
>CAITDH010000320.1 GCA_903891045.1 uncultured Desulfobulbaceae bacterium
GTAAATTATTGGCGCCAACATGGTTTTGGCGGCCAGCGCCTCGATCTGTTCCCCCGTCTCAGCGCCCCTCTCCCTCTAAGCGCCTACCTTGAATCACGGGCAGAAGTCGGAGTGCGTAATACCTCCTACATGATTCAGAACAATGGAGACGGATTCTGGACTCAAGACGAGACCCCCAATCGTTCTCTCTATAATTTACACGGTGAGATTGGCACCACCCTGCTCCGGAATTTTGGGTTGAATGAGAATGAGGCTACGAGTTGGGACCATCGCCTCCGCCCCTATGTCCAATATGACTACCTGCCGAAGACCAACCAGGACGACCTGCCTCTTTTTGATCAGGTTGACCGCATCCAGGACAGCAATGCTCTCACCTATGGAGTTAATAATTTCTTTGAACTCTTCAACGATACCAAAAAGAAATCCGCCCACGACTATGGCTATCTCAAGGTTTGGGAAAGTTATGATCTCCGCCAGGAATACTCTGACCGCCCACTGACTCCGGTCAGCTTGAAGCTTGGCTGGACCCCGGTCAATAACTTTGCCCTTTCCTATCAAACAAATATCGGCATATATGGCGAAGGAGTGGTCCTTTACAGCCTTGACAGTACTTACTATAACAGTCGTGGCGACTCCATTGGGATGGATTATCGTTACAGCACCCCGGATCAAATCTTAGGTTCTCCCTATAACAGCACAGATAGCTACAACATCGCCAGCCCTTTTTATTCTTATTACAACGGTCTCAGAGATATTCATGAGATCAATTTCATGGCGAAGGCCCATATCAATGACACCATTTTCGCAGCCTACAAGATCGAGCATTCGCTCTCTCAATCTCAAACCATAGAACAGGATATTTCCCTCATCTATCAACCCTCCTGCTGGTCTGTTGAACTGCGTTCCAACTACACTCCTGGAGACCAGGGCATCATGTTGCTGTTCAATCTGGCAAACATTGGCAGCCCACTTGGTGTCAATATCGCCGGAAAGTAACCCACCATGCAGTATGACATCTTTAATGGCGATGCCGACGGAATCTGTGCCCTGCATCAACTCCGTCTGGCAACGCCATGCCCTGATGCCATCCTGATCACCGGCGTAAAACGGGATATCGCCCTGCTGTCAACACTGCAGGGCGTAACACAAAGTTCGCTGACCGTGCTTGATATTTCTCTTGACAGCAACCGTCCTTTTCTGCACACACTCCTGACCCAATCCAATCAAATACTCTACATAGATCATCATTTTGCAGGTGTGATCCCGGAGACAGCCGCCCTCACCGCCCATATCAACACAGCGCCTGACACCTGTACCTCTCTCATTGTCGATTCTCTGCTCCACGGACGTTTCCGCAAATGGGCTATTGTGGCGGCCTTCGGCGACAATCTGCATGACGCGGCCCATAAAGCCGCGCAAACTCTTGCTCTCTCAGAAGCGATTATCGAGCAACTCCGAGAGATTGGGGAGCTCCTGAACTATAATGGTTATGGGGAAAACCTGACCGATCTCTACTTTCACCCGGCTGATCTTTACCGGGCAGTTCTCCCCTATGAAGACCCTCTGGATTTCATTGCCTCCTCCCCGACGCTTGCCATCCTGCGTCAGGGCTTCCGACAGGATATGACTCTGGCGCTCAGTCAAAACGCCATCAATCCAGGCAACACCAATCGGATATTCCACTTTCCCGATACGGCCTGGGCCAGACGAATATCCGGTGTTTTTGCCAATCTGAAGGCCCAGGAAAGAAAAGAAGCTGCCCATGCGCTGATCGCCCACAACGCGGATGCCACCCTGCGCATCAGCGTCAGAGCCCCACTGGCCAACAGAAAGAACGCGGATACCCTCTGCCGATCCTTTCCCACGGGAGGAGGACGTGCGGCGGCCGCCGGAATCAACTCGCTTCCCCCGGAGATGTTGGATGAATTTATCTCCGCCTTTCACTCAACCTTTGATGAATCGGGTGGCAGACAACCAATATCCTTGAGCGACTCGTCACAGAATTGAGACCGGGAACACAGTCAATACAGATTATGACCGAAGAACCTACCTGCCCCCGCCTTCTGGCTTGTATCTCGCTGAATATGGGAGTACACTGACAATCAATTCCCGTTGGAAAAGTCCGGAGGAATCTACCCTTCCTTAAAAAAGGGGAAAGAGTAATTTCGCAAAAGGAAATCGACACTTCCATAAGTTACAAAGAGGTCCTGCTATTAATACATTCTCTCGTTTCGCCATATTTGTATTTGCCATTTCCTGTATCGGCCTTAGTGCTTTTACCCCTGTGGCTATGGCCACAGATACTACCGAAAAAGCAAAGGCTGCCGATCTTGTAACCGATGGTCAACCCATTAATCTGCGACAGGAAAAATACACAACCCTGTTTAAGGAACTTCGTGAGCAGCATCATTTTACTCAGGCTGAGTTGGACCGGCTGTTTACCGGTCTTACGATTGACAAGAAAGTACTGGAACTCATGGATAAGCAATGGGAGGCCAAACCTTATTATTCCTACTGGCCATTGTTTATCACCCCGGAGGTCATCGAAAGAGGGCGGCAAGAACTGAAGACCAATCAGCAGATTCTGAACCGAATTGAAAAAGAGCTGGGAGTCAATCGTGAAATAGTCATTGCCATCTGGGGTATTGAATCCCGATTTGGTGAACATAAAGGGAAATATGGGGTTTTTAAGACATTGAATACCCTCTTTGATGCCTATCCGCGACGCAGCGCCTTCTTTCGCGACCAGCTTGTCGATTTTCTCCTCCTCTGTCGCGACAACCAGTTTGACACCCTTGCTGTCACCGGTTCTTACGCCGGCGCCTTCGGCCAGACCCAATTCATCCCTTCCAGTTACCGGGAATATGCCATCAGCCTTGACGGGAATAAAAAAATTGATGTCTTTACCTCCGTAAGCGATATCCTGGCCTCCATTGCCAACTATCTCCACCGCTACCATTGGGTTCTTGACGCCCCCCTCTATGTGGACATCGGCAACGAATTAAAAGGCCAGGAACTCATCAATGCCAGCAACCAGGGAACCAAAAGCAGGATTGACTGGCAGGTTGTCAGTAAAATTCAGGGAATCAAACTGCCACCCCCACCCGGAGACAAGCAACTATCTATCGTTGGTCTTGAAAAATCGCCCTTTAACGGCGGTGGCTTTCGCTATGTAGCCGCCTATCCGAATTTTCAGGCCATTACCGCCTGGAACAACTCCAACAGATACGCCATGGCAGTCTGTGAACTGGCAGAGGCTGTGAAAAAAAAACCTTGAGACCATGAGACTTTCACCCCAAGCCACATTTCCGCCGCTTCTGACAACATGGGCAGTGTTTATTTTTTTCCTTGGCCTGTGGTGGCCACTCCAAGGCCATACGCAAGGAACACCCCTCCTTGTCCCGCAACAGAACCAGCTCCCGTCCTTCCAGGATGACATGGACAACAAGAGTCTGGTCACGGCCACAACACGCCACCTGGACTACCTGCAAACACTTGCACCCGACACCGTCGTTCGACTGGGAAACGATCTCTGTTCCAAGGACTGTCTGCTCGAATCAATGGAAACCTTTCTTGACATCCTGAAACAGAAACCAAGTCCAGAGGAATTGAACTCTGCCGTCCGGAAAAACTTTATCCTCTATCAGGCGAGCGGTCGGAAGAAAGAAAAAGAAGGGGAAATGCTGATCACCGGTTATTATGAGCCCCTGATGGAAGCCAGCCTGACCAAAAATTCCCCGTTTATCCATCCTCTTTACACCGCACCTGACTCGCTCCTCACCTATCGGAATCCGGCAACGGGTAAAAAAACAACAGGCCGTCAAGATACAAAGGGACAAAATATTCCCTTCTGGACCAGGGCTGAGATAGAAGAAGGAAATCTGCTGGCAGGATCGGAGCTGGTGTACCTGAAAGACCCGGTGGACGCCTTTGTTCTCCATGTCCAGGGATCAGGAAAGGTTCGTCTCCGTGATGGCTCCCTACAGGCCATTCAGTTTGCGGCAACCAATGGCCGGGAATATAAAAGCATCGGCAAGCTTCTAGTCGATGAAAACAAGATGTCCCGTGAAGAGGCCACCATGCCAACCATCCGTCACTATCTGGAGCAAAATCCTGGCGAGCAGAAACGCATCCTGCATTACAATCCCCGCTTTGTTTTTTTTCAATGGAACGACAAAAAGGACAGCCCCACTGGCAGTATGGGATTGCCACTCACCGCCGGACGCTCTATCGCAGTTGACCCTGCAACACTGCCCACAGGAGTCATGGCCTATCTGATCTCACAAAAACCTGTTCTTGATAAAGAGGGACAGCTTGTGAAATGGGAGAACATGCAACGCTTTGTCCTGCCACAGGATACAGGAGCAGCGATCAAGGGCGCTGGTCGGGCCGATTTGTTCTGGGGGAATGGTCATTACGCCGAAACAGCTGCCGGCAACATGAAAGAACAGGGACAGCTTTATTTTCTGGTAAAGAAAAATGCAAGAACAAACGCCAAAAACATGGCGGCACAACTCACGAGTCTTCAATGAGCGGGCCGAAGAATATGACAACTGGTTTGAAAACAGTCTGCTCTTTACCATTGAAAAAGCAGCCATTCAGTCTCTGAATATCAGCTTTTCGACACCAGCACTTGAGGTTGGTGTCGGTCCGGGGCGTTTCGCCGAGGCCCTGCAGATTTCTCTGGGCATCGACCCTGCCATGCCTCCCCTCTTATTGGCAAAAAAAAGAGGCATCTGCTCCTGTCAGGCCATAGCCGAGGAACTTCCCTTTGCCCCCTCTTCTCTGGGCGCCATCTTCCTGCTCTTCACCCTCTGCTTCCTCGAATCCCCCAGTCGTTTTTTACAGGAATGCAGACGCGTCCTGCGACACGATGCGCCTCTGATCGTTGGCCTTGTCCCGGCAGACAGTGCCTGGGGCCAGCAGCTACGCCGGAAGAAAGAGCGCGGACACCCTTTTTATGAAACAGCCCAACTCTCCACCATCGCCCAGCTTCAACAACTTTTAACCGAGCATGGCTTCCTTATCTTCACCAGCGCCTCCACCCTCTATCAAACACCAGAACAATTGGAGAACTTTGAAGAGGCCCGTCCTGGCCTGGATGAAAATGCCGGTTTTGTAGTTATTGCTGCCCGACACAATAACAAGTGATTCCATTACTAAATTAAGATAGAAAGGCGAGCGAGCCGCGCAGCGGATCTGACACGGAGCTTATTTTGCATAATCAGGAAAAACCTAAAAGTCAGTTTTTTTATTAACTGGTTAAGGTTAGCATTGAATATGTTGAAAAAAGCATGGACGGATCGAGGGTTAAGATAAATTCTAGGCAGAACCTTCCTGTCACAATATTGACTCATACAGCTCTTGTTAGAATCAAATAAATAAATGGCTCTAAACAAAACTCAGCTGAAGGATTATATTTAACTGCAAGATCAATATATTACCATATTGGAGGTCTTGCTATGAAAATGCCGGTTATCTCTCTTGTGGAATGGCAAAAACGCTTCGGGACTGAAAAGGCCTGTGCCAATGAATTGGCAAAAGTCCGGTGGCCTCACGGGTTTCAGTGTCCAGCATGCGGCTCGCAAAAA
>CAITDH010000321.1 GCA_903891045.1 uncultured Desulfobulbaceae bacterium
ACCCTGCTTGCCAGAATGGAAAAGGGACCCACGGTCATGGACAATATCGCCGCCATGAAACAGAGCAGGGCCTGCACCATGCAGCTTGATGGCAATCTGATCACCGAATTTCCCGGCAGCACCGAAGAAGAAGTGGCTGAAACCCTGCATAACCTCGATTTTGTCCTGCCCTTCACCCCACTTGCCGCCGCCGCCTTTTTCTTAGGGGAAGGCTCACCGATCAGCAATGACCCAAAAAGATTCGGCATTGCCACGGTGCTCCAGCACACCAAAAACCACAGGCTCTTTCCGCAAGAGCTCCTTGTCGGAATGGCGATGCTAATCAAAGAACATCGAGGCGACCGAACCTTGCAGCGCCGACTCTGGCGGCCTGTCACCCGGAAGATCGCCCAATGGCAGGCCTTCCACGCTGGGCGTGACATCCATGGAATCCCACCGCTGAGTTACCGCGACGGCGGCTCCTTTCTCATTATCCGGCAAGAGCAAATCAACGGCCCCTGCCTGCAGCACCGGCTGCGCGGGACCTCCAGAGCCATCTATCTCTACTGCCAAAAGATCCGGGACAAAAAAGATGTGGCCCGGCAATTCCCGGCAATCCAGTCCAAGGCCCTGCACGATTTTCTGGCCGATCTGAGCACAAAACACCTCCTGTTCCAGGAAGGAACCCGAATCCTGGCCCTGGCAATTCCAGCCTTCACCCCCTAAACCTGTTTTTATTTTTAACTTTCTTCTTTTTGATGGTAGTATAATTATCCAAATATTCAGCCTGCATCCTAAAACCCGAGCAGTTAGCTCTCTTCATCATAAACATTCACACAAGGTGTTCTCCCATGACTCAGGAATCAACCGAACAAAGTTTTGCCGATCTGTTCCAGGAAAGTTCATCAAAAGCCCTGCGCCACCTGGAACCAGGCCAGAAAATAACTGCAACCATTGTTGGCCTTGGGGGCAACTCGGTCTTTCTTGATGTGAGCGGCAAGAATGAAGGGATTCTCGACATCTCTGAATTACTCAATAAAGAAGGCGAGCTCGCTGCTGCCATCGGCGACAAGGTGGACGTTTATTTTCTCAAATCCACCGGCGGAGCACAGATCTTCACCATCAAACTGGGCTCGGGGAAAAACGCAACCCACCTGGAAGAGGCCTGGCGCAACGGCATTCCGGTTGAAGGTCTGGTCAAGGAAGAGATCAAGGGTGGCTTTGACATCACCCTTGGCGGCTCGGTCCGCGCCTTCTGCCCCTACTCCCAGATGGGACTGCACCGGGTGGATGATGCCGGAGCAGCATACACCGGCCGTCACATGACCTTCCTGATCACCCGCTTTGAAGAAAATGGCCGCAATATTGTGGTCTCAGCCAGGGTCTTGCTGGAGCAGGAACGAGAACAACAGAAAGAGGCCCTGCAGGCAAGCCTGCAGGAAGGCGCAACCGTTCATGGTACTATCAGCTCCATCCGTGATTTCGGGGCCTTCGTCGATATTGGCGGCGTTGACGGCATGATTCCGATCTCGGAAATCGGTTGGAGCCGGGTCGAGGATATCAAGGAACATCTGGCCATTGGCCAGGAGGTCACCGCGGTAATCAAAAAACTGGACTGGAAGGCAGGACGTATCACCCTCAGCCTCAAAGAGACCCTGCCCAATCCTTGGGATGCTGTACGGGAGCGCTTTACCGAAGGGTCCATCCATACCGGCACCGTTGCCCGCCTGACTACCTTTGGGGCCTTTGTCACCCTGGCCCCCGGCATTGATGGCCTGATCCACATCTCAAAACTTGGCGGAGGCCGCCGCATCAATCACCCACGTGAGGTGCTAGAAGCAGGACAGGAAGTTGAGGTCAAGGTGGAAGGTGTTGATAATGAAACCAGAAAGATCAGCCTGGCCCCCACCGATTATGTCAGCAGCGAGTCCAAGGAAACAGAAGAGAAGAACGAGTATAAAAATTTTCTTTCAGAGAAGTCCGTAAAAAAACAGGAGGACGCTGTCGGCAGCCTGGGGGCATTACTCCAGGATAAACTTAGGAGCCGATCGAAATGACCATTTCGATCGGCTCCTAACGCAAAACATGAATATTCCAGGTATCGCCTCGACGGAAGAGCGACTGTCATTCACGACAGTCCGTTTAATCAATGGTATTAAAAAATATCATTGATTAAACGGGACGGTGATCAGGAATCAAACGACAAACTCTCGTTACAAGCTGAAAGAAGGCAGCAAGTAGCTTATAAGGAGCTTATAGACTTCTCTGCCGGAGCATCTCAAACATGATCACTCCGGCAGCCACGGAACTGTTCAGGGAATCCAGACTCCCTTCCATGGGAATGGAGATCAGCACATCACACTGCTGGCGCACCAGGGGCCTGATCCCCTGCCCCTCGCTGCCGACCACCACGCAGACCGGAAGATTAAAATCTGTCTTATAGATCGACTGGGCCGCTTCATCCTTGACAGCCCCAAAGATCCAGGCCCCGGCCTTCTTTAATTTTTGCAGGGCGGTGGCCAGGTTCACCACCTGGCAGATATCGATATGGGATAGGGCCCCGGCAGAGGCCTTGGCCGCCGTCCCGCCAAGGGGGGCGGAACGTTCCCTGGTGATCAGAACTCCACCCACGCCTGCGGCATGGGCTGACCGGATAATCGCCCCCAGATTATGCGGGTCCTGCATGGAATCAAGGACGATCAACCGGGGCCTCTCACCTCGTTCAACCCCGGCCGCAAAATTGGCCAGCAGGGTTTCGAAGGGAAGCAACGGGACCTGACTGGTCCTGGCCACAATCCCCTGATGACGGGCCTGGGTCGCATCAGGGCCGGTCAGTTGAATCGAAGAGACAAAAGAAAGTTTTATTCCTGCCGCCTTGGCCAGCTCAATAATCTCTTCCCGTTTTGCCCCTTTACGATCATTATGGAGGATGACCTCACTGATCCGCTCCGGTTCCTGCTGCAAGGCCTCATACACGGGATGCGTACCCCAGAGCAGATCCTCATCCATACGAAGCGCGCGACTCTGCCCCTGTCTCTCAACCTTTTTCTCTTTCATAGCTCGCTCAAGATCTCAATGGATTGGCCTGTTGGCAGACGATGTTCCCGGCTGCGCTCGGCGATCACAATGGCTCGCAAAGTGTCAACGGCCTGTTCCAGGCGGTCATTGATAATCAGATACTCATAGTCAACCGCGGCCGGCATCTCTTTACGGGCATTCCTCAATCTGAGGAGGATCGTCTCTTCACTGTCGGTTTCCCGACCACGCAGACGTCGCTCCAATTCCGACAGAGAAGGGGGAGAGATAAAAAGTGAGGCCGCAGGAATGGCCGCAGACTCACGAAGAATTGCCGCGCCCTGAACATCAATATCAAGGATAACATCAAGCCCTGTTGCCAGTTGGGCAAGAACTGCCGGCCTGCTGGTTCCATACAGATTGCCATGAACCTCAGCCCATTCGAGAAAGACACCCTGATCCCGCATGGCCTCAAACTGGTCACGGCTGACAAAATGATAATCAACGCCATCCACTTCACCTGCCCGTGGTAACCGGGTGGTATGGGAAACAGAAAAGGCCAGACCCGGAAGATCTGCCATCACCCTCTTCAATAAGGTGGTCTTGCCAGCCCCTGATGGCGCTGACAGAATAAACAATTTTCCTGTGGTCATGGCTCGTCCTGTTTTCCCTGTTTCCGCGGCTGATGATATTCAGCAAGATGATATTCCGTCTCCAGCGCAGCCATACGTTGACCAATGGTATCAGGCTGTACCGATGACAGAATGAGATGATTGGAATCCATAACCAGCATCGAACGGGTTCTTCTCCCCTCGGTCGCGTCAACAAGTTTTTGCGCCTGCTTGGCCAGTTCTTTCAACTTCCTGGATGGTGCAGAACCGGCATTGATAACGGCAATAATCCGCTCAATGGCAACCGTATTACCAAAACCTACATTTAATAGTTTCATCCTTTATCACCTGTCATCTACGCAAAGCTACTCAATGTTCTGAATCTGTTCCCGCATCTTCTCCAGTTCACTCTTCAACTCCACGGTAAGATAGGCTATTGCCGCGTCATTGATCTTGGAGGCGATGGTATTAACTTCACGCAGAAACTCCTGAAGGAGAAAGTCCAACTTTCTGCCAACAGCCTCTTTCTCGGTCAAAAAAGACCGAAACTGGCCGATATGACTTTGCAGCCGGACAATCTCCTCCGTAACATCGGTTTTATCGGCCAGGATTGCCACCTCCTGACATAAGCGTTGCTGGTCAAGCTGCACATTGCCCAGCAGTTTTTGCAGCCGTTCACCCAGGAGCTGTTCACGCTGTTTAAGCAGCTCAGGAATTGCCGTCTCAATCTGTTCAAGGGTCTGAGTAAACACCTGCAACCGCGCCGAGAGATCGCGAACCAGGGCCGCTCCCTCCTGTTGACGCATGGTTTCACACTCAACAAGGGCCTGATCAAGGGCCTGCTCCAGAAACATCCAGGCGGCCTCAATATCTTCATCTTGCTGTTCCTGCTCCAGGACTTCGGGACGGGAGGCCACAAAGGCAACGGAAGCCGGATCAGTTTTAGCCTCGACGCCCAACTCCTGTGCAATCTGGATCATGGCAATTTTATATGACCTGACCAGCTCCAGATTCACCTGCATCTTTACCAGATCAGAAAAATCGCCGCCTACTGCCAGCAGCAGATCGACCCGGCCACGCTGATGAAAGCCGCTCACCTTTTTTCGAACCCGTTCTTCGAGCGCGGCATAGCCCTGGGGCATCTTGATTTTCAGATCAAGATAGCGGTTATTGACGCAGCGCACTTCCGCCATCCATACCCGGCTGCCAGATGCAACCTCGCCCCGACCAAAACCGGTCATACTTTTGCAAGCCATTCTTCCCTCTTTTATAGATGTTCGCCCTGCAGCTCGGCTAGAATCTCCGCACTGCTCACGGTTGCAGTCCCGATTTTACCGACAACTATCCCGGCTGCCACATTGGCAAGGGCTGCCGCCTCGGCAAAAGTAGCCCCGGCCGCCAGACCAAGGGCCAGTGTGGCAATCACAGTATCGCCTGCGCCCGTTACATCGAAGACCTCACGGGCCATGGTGGGAATAGTCACGAGTTCCTTTCCGGTCTCAAGTAGAGACATCCCGGCCTCACCACGGGTAATCAAAACCGCCTCGCAGGAGAATTTATCCCGCAGGATTTCCGCCGCCTGTAACAACTCCTGATCGTTCGCGATCTGCAGGCCTGACATCTTTTCTGCCTCAAGATGATTGGGGGTAATAATGGTTGCCCCGATGAACCGGTCCGATTGGTCAGGTTTTG
>CAITDH010000322.1 GCA_903891045.1 uncultured Desulfobulbaceae bacterium
CTTCCTTCTTCTAGCCAGCCCAGCAGGCATCAACACCCCATGCCAAGGGGTCGACCGTTCACTACCGATTGCCAGAAAACAAGGCTTGGCTCCGATAATCGCTAAGCAGGTCAAGCTAGAAAAGGTCGCGGTCATCAAATCATTTCGATTCAAAGATTGGTACATCATCCACATTGGCACTTATGTTTCTGACGATATGTTTCTTTTCTATCACGGCGACCCTGTCAATCATATGTATGTAACTGACTGGGGCGGTGCAGCTGGCATTGATGAGACAGATGAAATCAAAGCTTGGGTAATCGAAAACGCCAAGGGTATCCCCGATAGCCTGGCGGCCTGTTTCGCATGGCATGTCACCAAAGATCGTGAGTAAATTTTTTGATTATCACTGCTCGCCTAACCCTGCGCTCAACTCGGACCCAACCTGCGCGGCCGAGTTTCCTCTTTCGTGTTCCGTCCTTCTCGTCTCCGTTCAGCAGTCGGTCGCTGGTTGGGCCGGTTAGCTTCTTTCGTTAGGGCGCCAATGAGCCGTTTCAATCTCCTCCAGGTCCCGATGGTCATGGTCAGCCTGAGTTGTTCCGCCCAGGTCTCTGCTCCAACTCAACCTGTCAAGAGCAAAACCGAGGAGTTTGTTTATTTCGGCGATAAATTTTTCGAATCAATCAATTCAATCAAGTCGAAACGGACACATCACAAGGTAGAAAAGATCAAGAATCAGCACATGGAGAACCAGATTGACGAATTGCACACTGACACCTATACCGGTTTTCGTGTTGTATTCCTTCGCGCCAAGTCCGTTCCGAATGATCTGTTGAGCAGTCTCACCATCTCTGATCCAGCAATCAAACTTCCATTTGGTATCACAATCGGAAACTCAGTAGCTGAAATCACCAAGGTACTAGGCCAACCTTCATCCTTAAAAGGGTCCGTTTTGGAGTATGAAATTGCAGACATCCAAACCGACACGGTCTACTTCAAGTTCGTGAAGGGCCGTCTTGCTGAAGTAAAATGGTCCTATGAAATTGATTAATCTCTATTCGCTTCGAGTGGACGGCCTAACCCTCCGCTCAACCCGGACCCAACTGTGACCAACTTCCACCATCAGCGCTGCCAATGGCCCACGTTTGGGCCGGTAAGGTTCCTTCGTCAGGCCGCTCCCACGACAACCAAGTTCCCAGGGATACCTCTGAAAGCAAGGGTTGCAGGATAGGCGTATCCTTTTGGGCATGACGAACCCCTCGACACCCAAGGCCGCCACTCCGAAACGGAAACCAGCCAGATCGCGGTCTGAAGAGGTCGCGGACCCGCCCCTGCCATCCCTTCGTTTCTATTACTCAGAAGGCCTCCACAAGAGAACCCTCTCTCTCCTCGATACCCTAGAAGGGGCCTCCAACCCCACGAAACACGGCGATGATCTCGCCGAGCTCGTCGAAGAACTGATGGTCAGCGGCATGAACTACTACTTCATGAAGCCGCTCAAGGACGCGAACGCAGGATTCATCATTCAACAATCGGCCAATCTGGGGATGGCTGGGGCGCAGAAGGTACTGGGCTCCGTCATCAAGAGCATCATCGGCCGCATGGATGCGCCTGAGCTCCTTTCCATTTGTGGCTCAATCCGGCATTTCATGGTCTGATCGCCAACCCGGCAACGCCCCGGCCCAGGAGGTCCCGGGCGCCTCCCTTGGTCAACCCCTTATCTCGGAGGACCCATGGCCTACACCATCACCCCGGAACACCTGGCAGCTATAGCCGGCCACGCAACGCCGATCATGGCTGGGCTTGCGGAGTGGCTGAACACCACGTGCCCCGGTTATGAGATCGATACAGCCCAGGAGTTCTGCCACTTCCTGGCCCAAGCCTGCCACGAAACAGATCACTTCAGGACGCTTCGCGAGTATGCCTCCGGGAGTGCCTACGAGGGCCGGGCCGATCTCGGCAACAAGAACCCGGGCGATGGCGTGCGCTTCCGGGGTCGCGGCATCTTCCAGACCACTGGAAGGGCGAACTATCTCCAGCTCGGCATCAAAAAGGGCAATCGGGATTTTTTCATCAACAATCCTGAGCTCCTGGAACAACCCGAGCTCAGTGTATGGAGCGCCTGCGAGTACTGGAAAACCCGTGGCCTTAATGACATTGCCAATCAAGATGACTCCGCCGTGCTCAGCAAGAAATACAAGGGCCAGGTGATCTCCGTCTCTCCGGTTGAGTTCATCAGCCTCTCCATCAACGGTGGCTACAACGGGATGGAAGAGCGCAAGGGCTTCTACGCCAAGGCCAAACAAGTGCTCGTCTAGCCTGCTGCCCTGGACAAGACCACGGCCTTGCCTGGCCTGGATTGCTAC
>CAITDH010000323.1 GCA_903891045.1 uncultured Desulfobulbaceae bacterium
GATAGTTTCCACGTTCAGCATCTCCTTTTAATTCTCCTCCCTCTGGTTGATTTCAGAGAGGATAGAGCATGGGCTGAGGTGGGTCAATTTTGAACGCCGATTTCCCCCTTTAGTGGGTCATTATTACACGCCGATTCACACGGCATGGAACCGCTGATTTTCTGGACCGCCAACTGGCGGAATTGGCTTGATCGGGGAGTGGAAAGAGTATTTCCAGATTCCGTTTCTACTGCCTTGAACCTGATGGGTGACTGGTGCGGCGAAGTATCCGCCGACACGCGAAAATGAAATATCGGGTGCGGCAAGGTGCTGAAAACCACCAACAGAGGACCATTTACATATTTGTCCTTGCAAGGAAAAACTTATGCTTTTTTCTTGAATGGGGGAGTTTATTCATTGACAAGGAGCCTTTTAATGGGTGACCCTGTTTTCCTCACTGTTTTTCTCAAAAAAGTCAAGATATTGCGACACCATCAATCCAGCCTTGCAAGCTGCTGCCTACAGACAGCGGCAAAATCTTCCGGGTAGTGGCCATTGATAAACCGAAGCTGGGCCTCGCTGAAGGCGCCAGGTGATTTTGGCAGACGAGGCAGAAAGGCGTAGAGCAGATGTTGCCCTGCTTCTCCCTTTCTGCTTTTACTGGTTATGCGTTTCGGGTATTCGATAGAGGTCACCATCCGTGCCCCCAGTCCGGCCAGGACCTTTTGCGCCAGCAGGATACCTCTATCCAGTGAGGCCCGCATGGCAGGCCCCGCCTCCACAATATTGCCAACCACCTTTCCTTCCTCATCATTCAGGGCCATCAACTGCAGCTCCCACTGGGAGGTCTGGGCCTTGGGCACGAAGAGCATGACCTGCTCATCCTGCCACACCACCAGACTGCTTTCCCGGTCCTTGCGGCCATCCATCCGTCTGTTATTCCGGATGCAATCGATATAATCATCAAAAAAATCAGTACCATACTGTTCACGATATTGCCGGATCACCTCGGCGACCATATCACCGCAGCCAAAGGCCGGCAATTCCCCGCAGGGATTCTTCAGATCACCCGCATAGGCGGCAACTGCCTCCGGGATCATCGCATATTGCTGATGAATCTGCTGATGCGAGGCATGGAGCCGATAGCCACTGGGCGCATAATCGAAGCCGAAATTCCAGCCCCACAAGGTGGCCATGGCAGAAATATCCTGATCGTCTATTGCCTGCCCGATCTTCTGCCGCAGGCCCTCCAGTTGTTCAGGGGTTAAGCCCTGTTGGCCCGTGGGCAGCTCCAAGCCCAACAACTCCGCCAGCCGGATATAGGTCCGCTGATAGTAGAGATGGCGCACCCCCTGCATATCAGCCGCAGAAAGATCTTTGATTGCATAACGAATGGCATCATCGGCCATATTGGCCGCATAATGGCCGCCGGCAATATAGGAGTTCCGGCGCAGGTACTCTAAGACGTGGGTATCATGGCGATCACCATCCCCCGGCCATTCCCCCACAATCTCACTGCCCCCTTGAGCTCCTGGCCTGACGACCATGACCTTCTTGTAGCTATCCGGCAGGCAGGGATTATTGGCCACGGCCTCAAACAAAGCATGATTATGCATAACAGGGCGAATTCTGCCGTGTTTGGTTCTCCGGTATTCCAGACCAAGAGGCACCCCTGTCGGATCTTTTTCAATCTGGCAGGTGAGTTCTGCCAGCTGGATGAGATCGAACGGATCTGTCGAACAGGTTGCCAGCGCCAGCAGCACGGCCGAGGGAAGTTTGCTGAACAGGGTGGATGACACCCCTGCCGCCTGCAGGGTCTGGGTCAAAGATGTCTGCTCTTTGGCCGGCAGGGAGATCCGGCGGTAATCAGCAGCGCTGGCATCCGCCCACTCCTGGTCGATAAAGGTTGTGCCCCGGAACGAGAAAGGATTGGGGATCTCAAAGATCCAGTCGGCCTTACCAATGGCCAAGGTGCCGTCCGGGTAATTACCCCGATTATCGAGTACCTGTTCATCATCACGGCCCTTAATGGCGCCTAAGCGTTCGATCTTCTTGCCGGCCCTGAGATTGCAGACCGTATAGGATGGCTTATGAATGCCATAGACAAACTGTTTCTCCGGGGTGATGCAGGTGCGAAGTTTGTTCATGATTCTTCTGTGGTCATGGCCCAGACCTCCAGGGCCTTTTGATAGATATCGGAGCGGGAGATCCCCAGATCCTTGGCGATTCGACGGCTCACATCCTTTAAGGAAAGTTCGGTGTTTTCTTTATACCAGAGCAGGATCTCTTCCACATTTTCACCGGTGGCCTGCTGCTGACCGGATCCTGGCTGGATGATCAGGACAAATTCGCCCCGATTTTTCTTACCCGTGGCCAGGGCCAGCAACTGGCTGATCGAACCTGCCTGCAGATCCTCATAGAGCTTGCTCAACTCCCTGGCCCAGAAGGCCTGGCGGTCTCCCAATATGGCCAGCACATCGGCCAGAAGGGCGTCAATCCGGTGGGGCGATTCATAAAAAACCAGGGCCCAGGGGGCCTCGACAAAGGTGGAAAGGAGTTTTTGCCGCTGCCCTTTTTTGGCAGGGGGAAAGCCCAAGAACAGAAAGGTACCATCGACAAGCCCAGCGGCAGAAAGGGCTGCGGTCAGGGCAGAAGGGCCAGGCAGGGGAACAATGGTGACCCCGGCCTCCCTTGCTTTTTTAACCAGTACCGCCCCAGGATCAGATATTCCGGGAGTCCCGGCGTCACTAACCAAGGCTATCGTCTCACCTGCCAGCAGTTTCTGCACCAGCTCTTCCGACCGCTCAGCCTCTTTTTCCCGGTAATAACTGATGAGCGGGGTATGAATATCAAAGTGGTTCAGAAGCTGTTTGGTATGCCGGGTATCTTCAGCGGCAACCAGATCAACTTCTTTGAGGATGCGCAGGGCGCGCAGGGTGATATCTTCAAGATTGCCGATGGGAGTGGCAACCACATAAAGCGTTCCGACAGTATTGGAGTTCGATTGATTCATCCAGGATCATGGGGGAGTCTTTGAGAGTACGGAAAAGCACAAATAAGAGATCCATTATGAACAATCCTGCCGCAAAATGCATCTGCTTTCTTGATCTCACGGTCATCCTGCCTTAAATTCTGTTTTTTTTGGACAATGAATTTTAAAATATGCAAACAGAGGAAGGAAATCCATGCTCAATCTCATAAGCGCCGTCGTCGTAGCATCGTGGTCACTCCTGCTCGACTCATCGGTCTATATCCTTTTCGGCATCCTGATTTCCGGATTACTCAAAATGGTCTTGAATCCAACAGCAGTGGTAAAGCACCTGGGTTCCGGGCGATTCAGCTCGGTTATCAAGGCGGCGTTCCTGGGAGTTCCGCTGCCTCTCTGCTCCTGTGGGGTCCTTCCCGCCGCGGTATCACTGAAAAAACAGGGGGCCAACAAGGGGGCGACCACCGCCTTTCTCATCTCAACGCCAGAATCCGGTGTGGACTCGATTGCCATCAGCTATGCCCTGCTCGACCCAATCATGACCGTGATCAGGCCGGTTGCCGCCTTTGTCACCGCCATTATCGCCGGATTTATCGAAAACATCATTGACTGGCCGCAACCTTGTGCCCGCATTGCCACTGACGTCTGTTGTCCCATTGAGGATAAAGGCTTGGCAGGTGAGACCTGTGCCCCTGCTGTCCGTGTCAGCCCTCATGGCCTATGGACAAAGATCATGACTGGCCTAAAGTATGCCCTGGTGGATGTGTGGGGAGATATTGCCATCTGGTTTTTCGGCGGCCTGTTCATTGCCGGCCTGATTATGGTCCTGATTCCCGATGAGCTCATGCTCAGATGGCTGGATGGAGGGTTTTCTGCCATGCTGGTCATGCTGGCTATCGGTATCCCGCTTTACATCTGTGCAACGGCCTCTACCCCAGTTGCTGCCGCCCTAATCCTCAAAGGGATAAGTCCTGGCGCTGCCCTGGTTTTCCTGCTCGTTGGTCCTGCCACCAACATCACTTCACTTTCAGTCCTGATTGGTATCTTGGGGAAAAAAAGCACTTTCCGTTATCTGTTTATTCTTTCTTCCTGTGCAATACTTTTTGGTCTGGGTGTTGACCAGCTGTACAAAATGCTAGGTATCTCCCCTCAGGCTGTTATCGGTGAGGCTGCGGAATTA
>CAITDH010000324.1 GCA_903891045.1 uncultured Desulfobulbaceae bacterium
AATCCACGGGAATCCATGCAAAAAAAAGTCAAACCAGTCTAAGGGCTTGATCAGGTTTCCTTTGATCAACATTGATAACTTTTCGACAATATGAGGTGGGGAAAATGGCGCAAGACCAAGCGTTGCGCACAACAAGATAACCATTCCCCAGTTTAGCTGGTCCACTATCGACAATATGCTTTTCATCGTTCTTCATCCTCATAATCGAAATAACCGACCGGCCCGTTGTTGGCTGCTCTTTACTCTGGCCTCACAATATCTCCGAGCTGCATTCTAACCCTTAATCCATAGGGACATCAATCAGAATAAAGTCAGAGCGTTCCAGGGCCTTAATGACCAACGGCTCATCCGTATCGATCCGAGCCTGATCCTTGACACCCAGTTCCCGTCCATTCACCACGAGTTGACCGTCGGTCAGGTAGATGAAGATCCGGCGGTCAGCAAGGGTCTGGTGAATGACTTCCTTCCCGGCCTCCAGATTGCAGCGATAGATGGTGGCATCCGTATGAAAGGTGACGACCCCGGAGATACCCTGGCCGGACGCCACTGGGAAGAGGCGATTCTGCCAATCCCCTGCCGCATACGTCTTTTGGTCATAGGTTGGCGCCAGGCCCGCTTGGTCAGGGAAGATCCAGATCTGGTAGAAATGGACGGGCTTCTCAGCCAGGTTGAATTCGGAATGGGTCAAGCCGGTGCCAGCCGACATACGCTGTACATCGCCCGTCCTGATCACGGCCTTATTCCCCATGCTGTCTTCGTGGGTCATCTCGCCATCAAGGACGATGGTCACGATCTCCATTTCCTCGTGCGGGTGGGTGGGAAAACCCGTCCCCGGTGCCACGATGTCGTCATTGAACACCCGCAGAGATCCAAACTGAATATTTTGCGGATCAAAATAGCTGGAGAAGGAGAAGAGCCAGTATGTCTGCAACCACCCAAAATCAGAAAAGTGACGTCTATCAGCTTTGATTATTTCAATCATCTGTCTCCTCCTTTTTCACATTTTTTAATGCCGACCCAAAAAGATCACATACCCGCGCCGGCAAAGAGGGCAAAAATGACGTCCCCAATATCGTTGCTTAATATCTGGGAATTCCTCAAACAACTTGGCAGATATCCTTCCCTTTATCTTTCTCATGATCTCGCTTGGAGCCATGCTCGGTGGGCTATCTTCCCAGTCAATACCGAATAACGACATTGTGTCACCCATACCAAATAAGGCATATGATAACATAGTAAAAATGATAAATCTATCCGCCTAAAGGCTGAGGTTTTAACCCTATTTGAGACCAATAAATCTGTTCATCTTTATTGCCTTAACAAATATGGCGGCAAATCAAGGCATGATGTCACATTCATTTTCACCAAAAACCCAAAAAAAACATTAGGAAGTTGCCTGGTGCTCTCTATATAATGAATACAAACAGCATGTCTGGCTGGCAAGGTTACCTTTAGACCCAAACCACAAGGAGCAGAATCATGACACAGGTGAAACAGGGAAAGTGCGAAGATTGTGGCAAAAATTATGAGGACATTCAGACCGCCTGTGGCAATTGCGGCTACGCACCCCATGGCGTTTTTATAACAGAGGGTGGCGATCCCTTCTGGAAATGCGGCGGCTGCGGAAGAACCGTTCAAGCTGCAAATCCGCCTGAAAGATGTCCGGGCTGTGGCGAGGTGTGTGATTTTAAAAATATTACCTGCTACTCGCCCCAATGCGGTGGGCCGGGAAATATCGATCCACAACTCTAACTTATCAGGTGAAGGGCGAGGGAAAAACGATGAATAAAAAATCCATGATAGTCGTTGTCGTGCTGCTGGCCGGGATCACCGGCTGGCTCCTGCACCACACCAGCGACAAGGAGGTGATCAAGCGGACATTTAGCTCCATTGCGGTCGCGCTTGGCAAGGAGGCAGAAGAGAGCCCGATACAGCTCGTCCTGAAGATGATGCCGGTAAAGGATTTCATTGCCCCGGCCTGTGAGGTGATCGTGCCGGAAAGCAACTATCACGAGGTTCTGTATCCGGATCTGGTCATCCGCTACCTCATCATATATCGCTCCCGTCAGGCCAACCTGCAGGTGGCTATTGACAAGATCCTGGTTGATATTCCGGGCAAGGGGTCAGCCGAGGTCAGCATCCTGGTCCATATAAGCGCCAACCGGAACCAGCCTGACTTCTTTGACGAAGTCTATCAGGTGAAGTTTTCCCTGCAAAAGGATAAAAAGAAGTGGCGGCTGCACCAGGCCACCCTGCCCGACGCCCTGGTGCACGGACACTGACCGATGACGGTGCCGGCTTGCAGGTAAGTTAAAATCAGACGTTTATCCTCAAGCCTTAGTTCGCAGGGAGAGCGAGATCCGTTTCCTCTGCTTATCCACCTCAAGTACCCGGGCCATAACCTGCTGCCCCACCTTGACCACCTCGGCCGGATCTTTCACAAATCTGTCGGCCAGCTGGCTGACATGCACCAGCCCGTCCTGATGCACACCGATATCAACAAAGGCGCCAAAGCGGGTGACATTGGTGACGATACCGGGCAGTCGCATCTCCACAATCAGGTCGTCAATACTGTTCACGTCCTTGGCAAAGGCAAAGATGGTGAACTCCTGGCGCGGATCACGGCCAGGCTTGGCGAGTTCTGCCAGGATATCCTGCAGGGTGGGCAGACCAAGGGTTTCCGCCACATACCTTTTGAGATCAATC
>CAITDH010000325.1 GCA_903891045.1 uncultured Desulfobulbaceae bacterium
AATATGGCTCTGCTCAATTCTCAGTAGTTATCGATCTAACTTCCGGCCTGTGCAGGATTGACACTTTCCTCACCAGCCGATCCTGTTCAGACTGGAAGTACAGTGTTCATGCGCAATCGGGAGCAGAACGGTAATTATTAACTGAAAATTGGACATAGGCATATAAGCCAAAGAACCATCTGCGTAAAAGCAAGATAAACAGCAAGTTCATCCATTCCCCTAACCTGTAATCTTTAGTCTTCAGCCTTTAACCTTCAGCCTGTTTTTTTAAGCACCGCGCAGGCATTGCAACCACCGAAACCAAAGGCGTTTTTCAAAACAAACTCCTGCTTCAACAACCGTTTCCCTTCGCTCACGCAATCGATCTCGATTTCCGGATCA
This sequence comes from uncultured Desulfobulbaceae bacterium, assembly GCA_903891045.1. Taxonomy (GTDB): domain Bacteria; phylum Desulfobacterota; class Desulfobulbia; order Desulfobulbales; family Desulfocapsaceae; genus UBA2270. The sequence continues at coordinate 382 of CAITDH010000325.1, forward strand.
GGGATGTAATTGATGGTGGGCGGGATAATACCCTCCTCCATCCCCTGCAGGGCGAAGATAGTTTCAATAACACTGGAAGCGCCCATGGCATGTCCGATCAACGATTTATTGGCGCAGACCGGCGGCAGGTCGTCGCCAAAGACCGCCTGCAGCGCATCAAATTCCACCTGGTCACCGACCCGGGTCGAAGCGGCATGGCCATTAACGACATCGATATCCTGCGGAGCGATGGCGGCATCACTCAGGGCGTCCAGCATACACTGTTTGACCGTCTCCAGATAAGGGGCGACAAAATGATGGGCATCCGAGGTCATGCCCCAGCCGGCAAGTTCGCAATGATAGCGCAGGCCGTGCGCCTCAGCAAATTCACGGGTGGCAAGGATCACCGCCCCCGCCCCTTCGGAGAGGACAAAACCCCGGCGGTTGGAGGAAAACGGCCGGCTGGCCGTTTCCGGCGGTTCGTTTTCCCGCCCCTCTTTGGGGGTATAGACACCGTTCATGGTATAAAAACCGGCCACAATCGGCTCCACCAGGGCAAAATCAACCGCCCCGCAGATGGCGACATCAGCCCGGTTCTGCGCCAGAAACATGGCGCCGATAATCATTGAGGTCAGCCCGGTGGCGCAGGCGGAGATGGTGGAGGTGATCGGCCCCCTGGCCCCGGTCTGGATAGCGATCTTGCCGCCGATCATGTTGATGCAGGAATTGGGATTGGCATACGGGGGAGGCAGTTTGTTTTCACTCCGCATCCTTCTGTCGGCGGCTAGCACCGCATCGAGACCGCCGATGGCCGAGCTGTAGGTCACAGCCACCCGGGAGGCAATGTCGGGAGTGATTTCCAAGCCGCTTCGCGCCAGGGCCCTGGCCACCGTAAGCATGGAATATTTGAAGACCGGAGAGCTCCAGGCCGCCTGGTGCCTGGCAGAAAGAAAAGGGTAGTCGAGATTGTCGATGACAGGAACCTGACCACTAATCCTGACCGGAAAATCATCGCTGAGGGGGAAACGGGTCAGCGGACCGATACCGCTTTTTCCGGCAAGTGCTTGCTGCCATTGGCCTTCCAGATCATCGCCCAGCGGAGAGATAGTATCATAACCGACAATGACCGCGTCTTTTAAACCCATCAACGATCCTTGGCGTTCCAGATTACCAGGGGATAAACTGATAGAGCTTGGCAAACATTTCGTACACCTCGATCCAGTTCTGCAGATCCCTGGTGCTTTCCATGTGCGCCCGCTTATTGACCATGACCCAGCTCATGTGGGCCGCGCCGTCTTTGCAGGTAGAGCAATCACGGGTCTCCGAGGTACAGCAGCGGTGCATGGTCTTGAGATCCGATGCCCAGCGGATGAAATTGGTCAGCCGCTTGGGCCTGGGCTCTCTCTTGTCAATGGCATCGGTCACCGACGGGCACTCCATCCAGCCGAAGCGCCGGCCCAGCATTTTTCCCGTAGTGATGACTTCGTGATAATATTTCGAGGAAATCACAGTCCGCGGGTAGGCATCAAGCATCGCATCCATCTCTGCCCGCACCGCAACCAGCTCGTCCGGTTGCCACGAAAAGCCATCCACCGCCTCGTCATTGGACAAGAGCTGCATGTGCACCTTCAACCCAACCCCTTCTATTTTCTTGATGATATTCTCGGTCTTGCCAAGCTGTTTGGGGGTGATGGTGTAGAGATAATAGGCGTGGGGATCACCCTCATAGTTGGCACTGGAGATCTTGAAGGTATCCTGACCGCGCAGGGTTATTTCATCCTCGACATCGCCCCACAGGGAAAGCCCAACCATCATGTCGGGAAACCGGTCCCGGGGCACCTTGATCAGGCCATTGGTGGCGCAAAAGGTGGGCAGCCGCTTATAAAAGGCCTCGATCCGGTCCAGACAGAGGGTGGGTTCGCCGCCGATCAAGATAGCCAGATTGACCCCGCGCTCCATCTCTTTGTCCACAAAATCATACCACTTGCTGACATCCTTTTCTTCAGACGCCGCCTTGTGCTCATTCGAGGAAAAAAAGAAGCAGCCTTTGCAGCGCAGGTTGCAGCGATCCGTCACATCATAGATGGAGCTGCGGATATTGAGCTTGGATATTTTTTTATAGCGCTCATGCCAATGATCATCGAGCAGGGAACTAACGGTTTTCATGGTTTCTCGGGAAATGACTCATTATTAAGTGGTGGAATAACCGGTGCCGCACAGAGATTGACTCCCTTGTCATATCCTCTGACCCAGACCGCCAGATAGGTATCAACATAATCGAGCCAGGCAGAAAAAGTCACCGGATCCGTGGCATGACGATACATCCTGGCCGTGACCACGGCGCTGCCGGCTGCATAATGCCGGCAGTCGTCACAATCAGTATCCGGCACACAACAGGCCGCGTCGCGATCCCACTGCAGGTTGGTGCGATACTGGCGAAAAGACCGGCCAAGACCGATATCCGTCGATTGATTCATGCGGGGATAGGAGCAGGAAAACAATTCATGCAGCCCCTGCCGGCGGGTATGGGCCACGATATTGTAGGGAGAAAAAAGAACCGTTTCCGGGAACTCGGCAAGCAGTTCGGTCATAACCTGCTCCGTTCTGGCAAGGGTTTCCGCGGTATGACGAAGCGGCCCGCTGTAGCCGACAGGAGAAGAAAACATGTTGAAGGTTATCTTCAGACCGTTCTGGGCCAGAAGTTCCGTGACTTCCCTCGCCTCGTCGATATTGACCGGGGTAAAGGTGTATACAAAACCGGCCCGGGGATCGTCCTTATAGTTTGCTATCTGCCGGACCAGCATGTCCGGGGCCTTTCTGATGGCAAGGCTGGTCTGGTCATTGCCCCAAACCGAGAGATGGATCCGGTAATCTATTTCCCGCTTGATGGGTATCAAGCCGTTACTGGCAATGGCTCCCAGGGGAATCACCCCGTAGCAGGCCTCACACAGCTCCGGAACCAGTGACGGTTCCGCCCCGGCCAGCACCACAAAGGTGATACCCCGTGCCTTTTCAGCCGTGAGAAGCTGCCGCCAGGCCTCAGCGTCCCTGTTTTCCTCGGCAAACTGCTTTTCGCCCGTAAAGTAATAACAGCCTTCACAGCGGATATTACACCGGTTACTCATATCATAGGTGGATTCCCGCAGGAAAAAATAGCGGCGCACCTTTTCCCACCTTTCCCGGATAACGGGATCCGCTATGATCTCGGAGAATTTATACTCCTGCACCGGCGCAGTCATTTATTCGCCACTGGTCAGCTTGGCATTGATATACTCGGCGATGATGCGCACGGTGGTCAACTTGGGATAATCATCTTCGTCAATGCGGATCCCGTATTCGTCACGCAGGACCAGGGCAATGGTCGCCAGATCCATGGAGTCAATGCCCACCTCGTCCACCAGATCAAGGTCGGCGTCAAAGGTCTGGGGAGTAACGTCTTCCAGCTTCAGCTCGTTGATAATAATCTCAGCGATGCGGGTGATAGTCTGAGTAATGTCATTGTTCATAGGAGTCTCTATATCTTGTCTTTGTTAGCAAAAAGCATCATACCGGAACAAACCTCTTCATTCCTGCTGGTTATCCGGAAAGCATACTGATCTTTCAATTTGCCGGGTGTGGCGTGAATATCAAGGAGCTCGCCAGGCCTGACAATCTTTCTGAATTTAACCCGGCTCAAACCCGTCATCCGCAAGTCATCTTCCCTGGATGCACCAATAATATCGGCAACCATTTTTAACTGGGCAATTCCCGGCAGGATCGGGTTATCGGGAAAGTGACCGGAGAACCAGGGAGAGCTGCCATCCGTTGTCACCCGGGCGGTTATCTCGTCATTTTCCTGCTGTATTGCTTCGATCAATGAATACCACAAGGTGTCGCGTCAAGTCCAGTGTAAAAATTAATCTGAGAATACGCCTCAAACCCGTCGCCCGGTTCCTGTCCTGCAGGGAACGAAAACATCATATGTATACCACCAGGGACGTAAATGCACAACAGGGCTCCCGCTGCAAGGACCCGGCTACCGGGTGAGAAACTCCCAGAGCGGCCCGGTATATCCACGATCATAGAGCTTCCTGACCGTGGCCGCGCTCCTGTCGCCCCCGGAGCCGACAATCCAGTTCATTCGTTTAGCCGCCCTTGCCGTGACCAGGTCTTCAATGGCGTCACAATTGATGGCATCGGCCTGGTAAAAGACCGGCTCCAGCAGATCGGTTGCAGGGCTTATCCTGCCCTCATCAAGGGCGATTTCATAAAGGGCAGTATGAGGATAGATGCGAATGCCGATAAAAAAGAACAGCGCCGTCCTGGTCAGCCGCTCGATATTATCAAGGGATTCCGTGACCGTGGCTGCAGACTCCCCCGGGCCACCCAGAAGAAAGTAGTGCGCCACGTGCAATCCGGCATCCCGGGCCTGCTGGTGGGCACCATAGACATCATCGACGCCGAATGGCTTCCGGTAGGTTGCAAGCATGGACGCCGACATCGACTCGGTCCCGAATTCTACATGTTTGAGACCGGCATCGGCCATGATGGCAAAGTAATCAACAGGCGGTCTGAGCGGGGCAAAAAACCCCCCCCAGGGGATGGAAACCCCGGCGGCCTTGAAGGCCTTGGCTACGGCCAGACTGTGGGCCATATCTGAATTAAAGGCCGAGTCCGTGATAAACAGATATTTGGCCCCGGCCTCCTGCAGCTCCATGGCCGTCCTTGCCACCTCATCGGGCGGTACCAGCCGGTGCCTTTTCCCTTCAATATGGGGATAAGGACAATAGATACAACGAAAGGAGCAGCCCCGTTTGGTCTGCAGACTGAGCATCCCTCCATTCCTGAGATAAAAATCCACATGGGAGGCATCAGGTTGAAATTTGCGCGCCTGTTTCCCGATCCAGGGCTCGGGCATCTCGGGAGAAGAACAAGAGGAGATGACGCCGGGGATCTGCGCCGGTTCTCTGCCGTTCTCAATGGCATCCACGAGCAGACCGAACCGTTCCCCCTCGCCGATGATCCCGTAATCCACTCCCAGGGCCGCAAAAACACGATCCGGCATAATAGTAAAACCGCTGCCGCCGCAGACCAGCGTCGCGGTTGAACGTTCCCGCAGCCAGACCACCAGCTTACGGTGTTCACTGATAAAAAACAGGGGATCACCGGCCTCGGTGTTGTCGATATTGCGGCAGGACAGGCCGATAATGTCTGGTGAAAAATCCCGCAGCATCTCATCGAGAACCGCAAGCGAATGAATATTCATGTCCGCAATCCTGACCTGATGCACCGCTCCAATAGACCCGGCTACATAATCAAGGCCAAGGGGATAGACCGGATAGGGAACGGTGAGGGTATTGGGAGAGATGAGCAGGATCTTCATGGGCGGGAGAATTCCATGGCCGAAAGATATGGTCCCAGGCCAAGCACCAGAATGGCATTCTTGCCATCCTCCTCTCCTGCCGGCAGCTGCCGCTCGGTCAGAAAGGAAACCGCCATGACCGCGGCCACCGCCGAGGCCGAGGCAAACTCACCGGTTAACTCGCGATAGCGGATCACCGGGGCCTTGCATCCTGATTGTTCCCTAAACCGCGCCAACTGGACTTCGCCCTCTCCCCGCACCGCTGCCGGGATCCCTGCCAGCACAAGCGCATATCTGCTCTGCACGGCCTGAACCCCGCCCAGGGCCTCGATCAGCAAATCAATGGCCCCCTCGGTGGCGCTGCTCTGATAAAATGGAACACGGACAAGGCATTGCGAGCCCTTGCTAGTTCTGCTCAGACACAAACCACCGCCGCCATCGGCCAGAGGAGTTCCAGGGGCAATGGAGGGATCAAGCAGGGGAGACAGCGCCTGATGGCCCTCATCAACGCCGAGCACCAGGCAGCTCGCATCCCCCTCCTTCATCATCAGATCGGCGGCCAGCAGCGCCTGCTCAAAGGAGTAATCGCCACCACTGGCGGTAATATTGGCCCCGGTGGCCCCGAACATGATGGCCGCCTGACCGGCCGGGCCGTTATGCACCGAGCCGACAAAATCGGTAGGACTGGGAAACTGTTCCTGCAATTCAGCAAGCCGGGTCAGGAAATCATAGGTTTCCGAGAGCGCGCCCCAGCCGGTGCCCATAAACACGGCAGATGGTTTTGCCTCAAGGCCGGAGTCCTCGTGGGCAGCAATGGCCAGCGACAAGGTCATCCGCGGCAACCGTTTCAGGCGGCGCACCAGTCGAGGCGACAGATTTGCCGAGATTCGATCAAGGTCTGCCATTCCGGCAACAGGGACGCCCTGGGTAAGCAGGGACAGAGTGGCGGCGCTGTTGCCGGCACCGGTCAGACAGGAGCTGCCGTGAACGGCCAGTCCGGCAGGGACATGTGCAGATGCTGATACCGGGCACCTGTCCGGGGCTCCAATCACCAGACAGCCGTTGTTGCCGCCAAAGCCGAACGAATTACTGAGCACGGCTGCTACCGACTGACTGACCGGTTGCGTCAGCGGGATGAGCCCCAGGGCCGGATCCGGATGTTGACAGCCGGTATTGGCAGGCAGAAGATTTCGGGAAACAGCGAGTGCCGCCACCACCGCCTCAATGGCGCCGGAGGCGGCCAGACTGTGGCCCGTCGCCCCTTTGATGGAGGAGAGCGGAGGAGGTACCGCAAAGAGGGTGTTGACGGCCTTGGATTCGGCCAGATCGTTTTCCGGGGTGCCGGTACCGTGCAGATTGATGTAATCAATATCCGCCGGGCCAAGACCGGCATCGGCAAGGGCCGCCCGCATGGCCATGAGCGCGCCCCGGCCCTCGGGATGGGGCGCGGCCGGATGATAGGCGTCACAGGAAAGCCCGGCGCCAAGGAGTGCGGCCAGAGGGGTATCCGGCCTTTCGGTGGTCAGCAGCAGCATGGCTGCGCCTTCGGCCACCGCCATCCCATGCCGATCCGCATCCAGAGGCCTGCAACCTTCACGGTCAACCAGTTGCAGGGAATGAAACCCGAAATAGGTCAGGCGGCAAAGGGAATCCACTCCCCCGGCCAGAACCCGTTTCGCCTTGCCGCTGCGCAACATCTCCAGGGCCATGGCAATGGCCACCGCCCCCGAGGAACAGGCCGTGGAAACCGTAAGGGCCGCGCCGCGGCAACCAATCTCCCCGGCGACATACTCGGCAACACTGTTTAACCCGTGATACCGGTACAGCTCCTTATTCTCCGCCTTGTCCCTGAGCAACTGTTCCGTGGTCAGGATGCCGCCGGTAGTGGTACCCAGAATGACGGCATCAATCGGCTCATGACACCCGGCCATGGCCTGCATGGCCGCAATCTGGGCCAGACAATGGGTTCTGGGCAGGGAGGATGATTCATCCACTCCCCGAACCTGCCCCACCGGCAAGGGTTCTCCCCGCAGGAGCGGAAAGAGCTCCAACGGCCTGATTGCCGAACAATTGGCCCGCAGCGCCTCAACTGTCGCCGCAAGACCCTCGCCAAGGGGGCTGATAATACCCGCCCCGGCAATGTACACCCCATTCCCCATCAGGTTGATGAGCCGGGCAGGTTTTCCTTGATATATGCAGCAAGGGCGGCAAGGGAAGAAAAGACCTTCTCGCCGATTTCCTGGCTGTTGATGACAACGCCATAGTCTTTTTCCACCATGACCACCATCTCCAGAACATCGATGGAGTCAATGCCCAGCTCGCCGCCGACCAGCCTGGCGTTTTCGTCAAAATCTTCCGGGCTCAGGTCTTGAAGATTGAGAATATCAATGATCTTGACCTTAAGCTCTGCTGTAAGTTTATCCATAATTGACTTTCACTGTTATGATGAAAAAAACACTGACGGTAGAGCCTTTTGCAAAATGAGGATTTTCGTTCAAAATCAAGGCATGCGAAAAATTTTACCGCAGGCATATAGCTGATATTCCGAGGATAAAATTTTAAGCATAACGCAGAGTTTGGGCGAAAAGACCATTTTTGCAAGAGGCTCGGTAACATGGCAAATACTACAATTCCAACATCCACAAAAGGCGGGAAATAAGTGCATCAACCTCGTTATATAATGCCGGGGGAAAAATAATGCCAAGAAAAATTTATCCTCCGAACAAGTAGCTGTTCCCGGAAAAATACGTTATCGTAGCAAAACTGATAATCAAGTGCAAAAAGGCTACCGGCATGGACACAACAACACTCTCCGATCTCACCCTCGAAGACCTTCTCCCCCATCGCGGCCACATGCTGCTGGTCAAGGAGATTCTTGAGGTTGACAGCAAGACTGCCCGCGCACTTTTTCTTGTCGATAAATTTTGGCCCATGGCCGATGAAAACGGGGTGCATCCCCTGATTCTAGTGGAACTGGCCGCGCAGACCGCAGGCGTCTGCAACGGCTGGGACCGGATCCAGACCAAGGGACGGGACTCCAATCAGATGGGTTGGCTGGTGGGCATCAAAAAGGCTGATTTTACTGTCAACTCCCTGCCCTTCGGCAGCACCATCACCGCCAGGGCGGAAAACACCTACAGTTTTGAAAATCTGCGGGAAGTCTCCTGTGAACTGGTAATGGACAATCAGATAATCGGCAGGGCCATCCTGCAACTTTTTCAGGCGGGCGAGCAATGACAACAGAAAACGAACAGAAAACCGCCCTGATCACCGGCGGCAGCAAGGGGATCGGCCGGGCCATCTGCGTGGAGCTGGCGCGATCTGGTTATTACACCGTCATCAACTACCACAGCGACCAGGCGGGCGCCGAACAGACCCTGGCCCTGATCGAAGGGGAAGGCGGCCGGGGTGAGATCTGTCAGTTTGATGTCCGCGACGGACAGGCCGTGGAAAACATTGTGGCGGAGATCGGCGCCCGGCTGGGATCCATCGACATCCTGGTCAACAACGCCGGGATCATCGCCGATGGTCTGTTCATGATGATGCCCCCGGAAAAATGGCAGTCGGTCATTGATACCAGCCTGAACGGTTTCTACAATATGACCCGTCCGGTGCTGGAACTCATGGTCCGCAAGCGTCAGGGGGCCATTGTTTCCGTCTCCTCCGTCAGTTCGCTCATGATCAGCCGCGGCCAGGCCAACTATTCGGCGGCCAAGGCCGGCTTGAACGCGGCCAGCAGGGTCGTCGCCGCCGAGGTCGCCCGCATGGGGATCAGGGTCAACGTAGTCGCCCCCGGCCTGATTGAGACCGATATGATCCAGGACGCACCCAAGGACCACATCAAGACCATGATTCCGATGAACCGGATCGGCAGACCGGACGAGGTGGCCAAGGTAGTGGCCTTTCTCTGCTCCGATGCCGCCTCTTACGTCACCGGCCAGGTGATCTCAGTCAACGGCGGGATGTCCTGATGAAACAGCTTTGTCTCTTTCTCACCCTCACCTTTTTCCTGCCTGCCCTGGCCCCAGCCAATGAGTCCGCCCCGCAGGTCCAGGACAGTCCAGTGGCGCAGGCCCCAATCCAGTTGCACTCGGTCAAGGCCGATTTCGTCCAGGAAAAGCATCTGAAGATCCTCGCCCGCCCCATCATCTCCACCGGCACCTTCACCTTTCAGGCCCCACAGTCCCTGCGCTGGGAATATCAGAAGCCTCTGCACTCCATCCTGCTCATGCATGGCGGCAAGGTGAAAAAATTCATCGAGCGCGACGGCCAGCTGACGGAAGAAAAGGGGATGCAGCTTGACTCCATGCAAGTGGTGCTGGCCGAGATCACCAACTGGCTTGACGGCCGTTTTACCGACAATGCCATGTTCACCGTCTCCTTTCCGGACAAAAAGACCATCCAGCTCACCCCTAAAGATAAAGGGATTGCCGCCCTGATCAGCACCATTGAGCTCAAACTTGGCGAGCAGGCCGGCCTGCTCGATGCCGTAACAATTTTTGAAGGGCCCGACTCCTCCACCAGGCTTACCTTCACCAACAGGGTCCTTAATCAGGAGATCCCGGCGTCCCTGTTCACCGACAGATGAAACCCTTCCTGCTGTCCGTCCTTTTCCTGTGTCTTGCCGCCTGTGCAGCGGACAGGCGGCCCATGCCGACGCTGACCGTAAGCAAGGATGCAACCGGGGCCAAGGGCTGCGAAGCGGTCTATCCCCAGGGTCGCTGGCAGTTTGTCCATTCCATCGATTTTTCGATGCAGGACGGTTCGGGCGGCACGGTTATCGGAGTCACCAGCCTTGCCGGAAACGAGCTTACCTGTGTCCTGATGACGATTGAAGGATTCACGCTGTTTGAGGCCGCTTACCAAGAGGGAAAGGGGCTTGCAGTCCAGCGGGCGGTGCCGCCCTTTGACAAACCCGCCTTTGCCGAGGGATTGATGCGTGATGTCCAGATGATCTTTCTTGCTCCTTCGACAAAAAACATGCGGTACGGACGCTCCGCCGACAATGTGCCGGTATGCCGGTATGCCGGAATCGATGGCCGGATAATCGATATCCGACCGGCGGTAGATGGCTGCTGGCAGATCCAAACCTATACCGCCGATCTCATCATGGATCGCGCCATTGTCGGGCAGTCATGCCGGAAAGAAGGCGACAGCCTGATCCCGGAACATCTTGAACTCAGGGGTTTCGGTCAGACCGGCTACACCCTGAAAATGACCCTGATCCAGGCTGAAAACTTAGGAGCCGTTAGTGAATGAGCGTGCTTTTTCGCTCATTCGGTTATGGCTCCTTATGCCGTTCTTGCCAGTTATGAGAACACTCTTATTTTATTCCAACGGTCTGAACGAAAAGGCATTACCATGAAATTTAAACTGATCTATCCCAAGTGGGCCAAGCTGGACCGGCAGACCGAGTTTCACCTGCCGCCCCATGGCCCAATAGTCTTTGCCGCCGCCCTTCCCGACTACGTCACCGTCGACTTTACCGACGAGAATCTCGAAACCATCGATTTTGACGAGGATGTCGATTTCGTCGGCATCTCGATGATGCTCACCGTCCAGGTCAAACGGGGCTGGGAGATTGCCGACACCTACCGCAAAAAGGGAATCAAGGTCATGTTCGGCGGCATCGCCACCATGCTCCATGCCGAAGAGACCATGGAGCATGCCGATGCCGTTTTCCTGGGCGAGGCCGAAGGGCGGATGGAAGCTGTCTTTGCCGACTTCCGCAACAATAAACTGCAACCCCGCTACGACTTCATCAATGACCGGCCCGACATAGCCCTGGTCGGCCCGGCACGCCGCGATCTCCTCAACCGCAAGCTCTACAACTACAAGGGCGTACAGATGGTCGATCTGGTGCACGCCTCGCGGGGCTGCCGTTTCAACTGCTACCCTTGCGCCGTCTCCTACCTGGGCGGCCGGGTCTTCCGCCCGCGCCCCATTGACAAGGCAGTGGCCGAAATGGCAGGAATTGACAATAACCGCCTCTTCATCGTTGACAACTCCCTGGCCCAGAATACCCAGTGGGAGATGGACCTGTTCCGGGAGATGATCCCGCTGAAAAAGAAATGGTGTTCCCATCCCATTGAAGACAAGCCCGAGGTCCTCGACCTGGCGGCCCAGGCCGGGGCCTGGTATGTGTATCAGGCGGTCTTTGATACCTCAAATTATATCAAGGAGCGGATCAAACGCTACCACGACCACGGGATCGGAGTTGAGGGCACGATCCTCCTCGGACTCGACGATCATACCGAAGATTCCATCAAGCGTCTGATCGACTTCCTGCTGGAGATCGAGCTTGATCTGGCCGAATTCACGGTCCTGACCCCCTTCCCTCACACCAAGGCCTGGAAGGAGCTGAGCCAGCAGAACCGCATCCTCTCCCAGGACTGGAACGACTACTCAGCCGACAAGGTGGTCTTTCAACCCAAACAGATGAGCTCGGACAAACTCCAGGAACTGCTCGATTACGCCTGGAACACCTTTTACCGGGATGAATCGCAGAAGATCAAGATGGTGAAGCTCTTCCAGCAGGTGGTGAAAAAGGAGATGGCAGATGACACCTTCAAACCTCGGGACAGAAGCCTGGCCGGACAGTCTTTTGGCCGTGATGCGAGTAGATAGGATGCGACTGATTGCAAGGCATGTACATACGTGCAACAGACATATTGTTATTCTGTATATTCACCCGATAAGACAGACCCAAGCGGTCCGTCTTATCGACGCCGGATGCTACGCCGGCATCGTTAGAAACTCAAAAGTTCTGGGATAAGCTTTTTTCACGAAAAACCCCATACCAACATAGGATGATCAATTGCAATGAAAATCGAATCTCTTCAAATTTCTAACTTTCGTGGCATTAAGGAGGTCTCCCTTGAAGCGCTGGGTAGCATGGTCATTATCGCTGGACAGAACGGCTCGGGGAAGTCATGCATGTTTGGATGCAATTCGTCTTCTTAAGTCGGTTTACGGAGGATACCAAGCCAATGAATGGCATCAATGGATGGGCGAGTTCCAGATTAGTTTGACCAACAGGTCAAGTGACTTCGCGTCGATGTTCAACGACTCATCGAAGGAATTGAGGATTACTTGCGATTTTCGACTAGCCCCTGAAGAGCGGCATTACATTCAGAATCACGCGGACGAATTGCTCCGCGAGAAGATATGGAGAATGATACTTCCTGAGGCTTACGCTTGGGGAGGTTTTCGAATGGCAATGTTTGCCACCCAATTTCGCGAACGTGAACCGGAGGTCGCAGCGAGAGCTCAAACAGAGTACGCTCAGCTCATGACTGAGCTAGCAGCGCCGCTTGCGCGTGGAGCTTTTTATATTCCGCCCGGCGAGACTCCAAGGATTGACAACTCACTTGTACTTTCAATTGCGTTCAACACTTTCCGCCCGACCGAGATCGGTGTGATTGACTATCATGGAGCCCAACGTCACTATGGACGGGAGCAAGTACAAGGGATTAATCTAAATCTCGAAGCTGCTGAGCAGCAACGAAGTCAATCCTCCCTTTATAATTACGCAAATAAATATACGAACGTCAAAGCCGAGATGGCGGCCTCTTACGTTAAAGAGCTTCTTGCGGAAGCGGCTGGAATTCCGAGGGAGCAACAATCATCACTCACCAACACGTTGAAGGACCTATTCGCGACATTCTTCCCCGATAAGAAGTTTCTTGGTCCTCAACCAACACCAGAAGGTAGCCTAAAGTTTCCTGTCGAAACCCAGTCTGGTAATCATCACGATCTTGACGAGTTAAGCGCAGGAGAGAAGGAAATCCTTTACGGATATCTTCGAATTCGAAATTCAGCCCCTCGATATTCGATCATCCTTCTCGATGAGCCAGAATTGCATTTGAACCCAAGGCTTATCCGTGGATTACCGCAGTTTTACAAGAAAAACCTAGGTGAAGCACTAGGTAATCAAATATGGCTCGTTACCCATTCGGATGCGCTATTGCGGGAAGTTATCGGTCGAGATAGTTACAACGTTTTCCATATGCTCCCTTGTGCCAGCGTCCCGTCGGGACAAAGTCAACTAAAACCATTGTCGGCCACTGCTGATCTTGAACTTGCACTTGTCGATCTGGTTGGTGATCTTGCTGCATACAGACCAGGGGGAAAGGTTGTAATTTTCGAGGGTGGCGGGGATTCCGATTTTGATCAACGTGTGACTTCAACACTCTTCCCCAAACTTCAAGAACAAGCAAACCTCATCTCTGGCAGCAATAAGATCAGGGTTCGGGCACTCCAAGAGACATTGGAGAATGCAACACAAAAAGGCCTGTTACCGTTTCAATTCTTTTCTGTGACTGATCGAGACTCAGGCCCGATAACGCAATCACGTTCAGCAAACGTGTTCTCGTGGAACGTGTACCACATCGAGAACTATTTTCTTGAGCCGCAATTTATTGCTCGCGTACTCTCGTCGCTAAATATAGGTATTACTCTAAGTGAGGAAGAAATATGGGACGAACTTCGGCAGTGTGCCCAGGATACTCTCCCGCAGTTGATCCGGCACGAACTTGCAGAGAACGCAAATGCAGTGCTTGTGGGGGCGATCAGTACGGGAACAGACCCCAAAGGAGCCGATTTGGCGAATCTACTCCATGTATCGATCACACGCTCGCTAGAACGATTGAATGACGTATGTAACACATTGCTAACGAAGAATGCATTGGAATCCAAAGAGTCTGAACTCCGTTTAAGGTATGACGAGAGCCTGGCTGATGGCACGTGGATCGCAAAATGTCGAGGACGAGATATTCTCAAGCGTTTTGCAGGCAAGCATGCCACATCGATTTCGTACGAGGTTTTTCGTAATCTTTTGCTTTCGCAGATGAAGGATCATGGCCATCGCCCAGAGGGAATGGCGGTTGTTGTTGAGCGAATCCTTGCCGATTGATGATGCCTCCCAAAAGAAAGAAAAGGGGAACACCGAAGAGGGGCTGGAAACCGGGGACACTCCCCTCATTTCTTAGTTTATATGAAACTCCACCCCCTCTGACGAACGAGATGGAGTAATAGTTACGATTTTTATAATGTATCGAAAATAAGTCAGAACAGCCGCTGCAAGTATGATTTTTATATTCGTAGTCCTGTAAACAG
>CAITDH010000326.1 GCA_903891045.1 uncultured Desulfobulbaceae bacterium
CGTCGAAGAGGTGTTAGGTTTGGCACTCTTTCCATGGAGCAGGAGGAGGATATCGAAGTACTCATTAATGCGTATCATCTCGCCCGATCATGATTTGTATATCAAAAAGAGATAAAATCTGTCGCTTCTCCTCAAAACAATGCTCTGCTTTGTTGTGAAAACTCAAATGCATATAAATCTGATTCTTGCATTCATCTATCCATCTATGCTTGAGAAGAAAATGATGAATTGGAATTCTTCTGGGTATAATCAGGCTTTATGGATTCAGATTGTATACACGATTTGCTAATAAAAAATGATGCGTTTGGATAGATAGGATAAAATTTCATGCTGGCAAAAGTACAGAGTGGGGCAGTGGTGGGGGTGGATGGCCTGGCGGTTGAGGTCGAGGTGGATATTGCCTTGGGCCTGCCGATCTTTACCACCGTTGGCCTGCCGGATGGGAGTGTGCGGGAGAGCAAGGATCGGGTCAAGGCGGCAATCAGAAACTGTGGCTATGAATTCCCCAACCGGCGAATAACCGTTAATCTGGCCCCGGCGGATATGAAAAAAGGCGGGGCCGGGTTTGATCTGCCCATGGCCCTTGGTATCCTGGCGGCCACCGGGACCCTGCAGAGCGACAAGCTTGATCAGTACTGGGTCCTGGGCGAACTCTCCCTTGACGGCGCCGTCCGTCCGGTGCGTGGTGTCCTGCCGATAACGCTTGCGGCCCGGGATCTGGGGATGAAGGGGATTCTTGTCCCGGATGCCAACAAGATGGAGGCGGCGGTGGTTGATGGGATTGATGTGATTGCGGTCACCACCCTGCATCAGGCCGTCGAGTTTCTGGCCGGTATTATCGAATGCGCCCCTTTTCATCTGGACCCAGCCACTTCCTTTGCCAGGGCCAAAAACCATGAGGTCGATTTTGATGAGGTCAAGGGTCAGGAACATGTGAAACGGGCCTTGGAGATTGCCGCATCAGGGGGCCATAATATCCTGCTCAAGGGCCCGCCAGGGTCAGGCAAGACCATGCTGGCCCGTCGTCTTCCCACTATCCTTCCCGATCTCAGCTTTGCCGAGGCACTCGAAACTTCCAAGATCTATTCCATCATCGGCCTGCTCCCTGAGGATATGCCCCTGATTGCCACCCGCCCTTTCCGGTCGCCGCACCATACCATCTCCGATGCCGGACTGATCGGCGGCGGCCAGATTCCGCGTCCGGGCGAGGTGTCGCTGGCCCATAACGGGGTTCTTTTTCTCGACGAACTCCCGGAATTCAAAAAGCATGTGCTGGAGGTGCTGCGTCAGCCTTTGGAGGATGGAACCGTGACCATTGCCAGGGCTAATCTCTCCCTGAAGTTTCCAGCACGAGTGGTATTGGCGGTGGCCATGAACCCCTGTCCCTGCGGATTTTACGGGGACAAACGCCATGAGTGTCTCTGTAATCCGGCGCAGATCCATAATTACACCAGCCGGGTCTCCGGCCCCTTGCTTGACCGCATTGATCTCCATCTGGAGGTGGCAGCCCTGCCGTTTAAGGAAATGAGCGCCGAGCGGCAGGGCGAATCGTCAGCGGCCATCAAGGCGCGGGTGGATCAGACCCGTGAGGTGCAGAAGAAGCGATACGCGCATAACTTTTCAGTTTTCTGCAATGGCCAGATGGGGCCCAAGGATATCAGGAAATATTGTGCCCTGGACGCGCCCTCAACCCGCCTTTTAGAGAAAAGTGTGGAGCAGCTTGGTCTCTCGGCCAGGGGGTATCACCGGATCTTAAAAATTGCCCGGACCATTGCCGATATGGATCGCAGTGAATCCCTGCAATTGGGGCATGTCGCCGAAGCCATCCAGTACCGGCGGATGGCTTGACCGTTCGATGCGCAGAGGGAAGAGATAACAGGATAGTAAAAAGCTTACTGGTGTTCAGGCAATCATTCCGGGGTTGTGACCGCCGGGGATACAGGGAAAAGAAACGTGGAAGAAAAGATGCAGACAAAAGGAATTGTCATAGCCGGCCTTGCCGGTGGATCGGGCAAGAGTGTGGTCTCGGTCGGTCTGACCGCGGCCTTGGCCCGGCAGGGCAAGAGGGTGGTGCCTTTTAAAAAGGGGCCTGATTATATTGACGCCGGTTGGTTGAAGCTGGCGGCTGGCTCCAGTTGCTATAACCTTGATCCGTACCTGATGGATGAAGAGGTCATCCGGCGCTCATTTCTTACCCATTCTTTAGGGGCGGACCGGGTGATTGTGGAGGGCAACAGGGGGTTGTATGACGGCGTCAATGCGGAAGGAGGGTATTCCACCGCCGAACTGGCCCTGTCCCTGAACATGCCAATCCTGCTGGTGGTCAACTGCACCAAGGCCACCCGCACGGTGGCGGCCATGGTATTGGGCTGCCAGAAGCTCGATGAACGGGTGGATATCCGGGGGGTGGTGTTGAATCAGATCGGGACGGAACGGCATCGCGCCATTGTCACCCAGGCGGTGGAAAAATATACTGGCCTGCCGGTGCTGGGGGCCGTGCCGCGGATGAAGCGCGATATCTTTCCCATGCGGCATCTGGGGGTCACGCCGCACCAGGAGTATGAGGGCAGTGCTGCGGCCATGGATTTTTTGGTGGTAACCATGACCGAACATCTTGATCTGGAGCGGATTGAGGCCATCATGGCCCCGGTGGGCAAGCCATTGTCTTTGGGACAGGAGACTCTGAAACAGGAACCTTCACGATTGCGGATTGGAATCCTGATGGATGCCGCCTTCCAGTTTTATTATTCGGAAAATCTTGAGGCACTTGAGCGGTTGGGCGCGGAACTGGTCATGATCAATGCCCTGACCGCCAGCGTCCTTCCTCCGCTTGATGGTCTGTATATCGGGGGCGGTTTTCCCGAGACCAGCGCTGCAGAGCTTGCCGCCAACAAGGAATTCCGCCAGTCAGTCAAGCAGGCAGCTGAAGCCGGGCTGCCCATCTATGCCGAGTGTGGAGGGCTGATCTATCTGGGAGAATCAATAGTCCTGGAGGGTCAGAAGTACCCGCTGGCCGGGGTCTTCCCCATTCGCTTCGGGATGTCAAAAAGGCCGCAGGCCCATGGCTACTCTGTCTTTGAAGTGGATGGCGAAAATCCTTTTTATACGCAGGGGACCGAGATTAAGGGCCATGAGTTCCGTTATTCTACCATCCTCGACTGGCGGGGCCAGCCGGAACAGCTTGCCCTGAAGATGACCCGCGGCCAGGGTTTCATGGCCGGTCGTGACGGTCTGACCCTGAACAATGTCCTGGCCTTGTACACCCATGTCCATGCCGATGGAACCCCGCAATGGGCTGAGGGGTTTATGGCCAGGTGCCGGCGGCAGAAGGAAGCAGGAAAAGAGTAAGACGGTTCTTGATCACCGGAGAATAAATCCGGCAACCGGGAGTCCTTTTCCCCAACCTTTCCAGGCGCCGGTAAGGATATCCAGGGTCCTGGTGGAACTGTTATACTCAGCCTCGATGTTGGTCTCCAGGCTGCACCTGCGATCATAATTGGTGTGGCTGAAGATGAGCCGGTACTTCGGTCCCTTTTCGGCGATAACCTTCTCCACATAGGCCACATGACCCGTGGGCATGTGATTGCGCTTGTTGGCACCAAGGATGAGAATGCTGCCCGCGCTGGGGATAAGAGAGGTGTTGTTGTGCTGCTTCTCACAGGCAAACCAGGTTAATGGGCCATTATTCCATCCCAGGCCGCAACTGCTGATGCCACTCCGGCAACGGGCAAAGGGAAGGCTCTGGGGTTCACAGCGTCCCCATTGTTTCGTTGTCTTCTTTTTTTCTTTGAAGTGGATGCTTTCTTTGAAGCTGACGGCTGCAGGTGATAGCATTCTTGTGTCGAACGGCATTTTCCAGCAGGACTTGTGACAACAGGGACCGGCAGTGAACAGGTAGCCGGCTCTTCTTTTTGTAGTTGGACAGGAGCAAGCTTTGGCTGGTCACTTAGTGCATCTTCGCATTCAGCACCCTGTACCGGTTTCTGGCTGATCTGGGTCTCTGGCTGTTGTCCGTTGGAGGCGGCGCACCCGGCAAGAAACAGCACGAGCAGCAAGAGTCCGCAGGCCGTCCATGGCGCGCGTTGCGGCAGACAACAGGTCGTCATCAATTGGCGCTGGGAGTGGTGCCCAGTACCTTGGCCGTGATCATCTGTTTTTCCGCATCCGTTGGCTCGGGTTGCACCCAGTGGATGAACGTCTCGGTTACCCGCATGAAATCGCCATTATCCGCCTTGCATTTGTCACAGATGCTCTCCGCCTGATCCCGATAGATAATAACCTTGGAGGCCGGTTCACCGTCTTTGGCCACCGCCGCCATCTTCCGGCAACCGCATTCGAGCCGGACCACCACCACGCCGATCCCATCCGGACTGCCTTCCAGAATCCCCGCAATCATTGCTTCTTCTGACTTTTCTGCTACCAGCGCCGCGCTTACCTTTGCTTTCTTTGTTTTTGAGGCCATGATCTTTTCCAATGTTGAATAATGTTAAATGGGTTTTGAAGTTGAGAAGTTGCAAGCTATCTAAATGGAAAACGGTGACTTGGTCAATAGAATTTACCCTTGCCGGGGAAAATGGCGCCTTCGTTGGTAAAGGTAACGGCCCCCTGTTCGGCGGTGATCAGCATATTGATCCCCAGTTCATTACAGCGTTTCCGTACTTCAGGCGAAGGGAAGTTGTCGGGTCGGAAGCGTCCTGCCGAGACCACGATGGTCTCCGGGCTGACGGCCTTGAGGAAGAGTTCGGAGTTGGATGTTGACGAGCCATGGTGCGGGGAGAGCAGGAGGGTCGATTGGAGCGGAAGCTCATTTTCGACCAGTTGCGATTCCATATTGGAACTGATATCCCCGGCAAAGAGGCAGGAAAGGTTGTTATGGGCAAAACGGAGCACAAGGCTTTGGTCATTTGATCTGGCCCCACCTGATTCCCCTGGGATTCCCAGGTGGACGATCTCTGCCTCCCCACCCCTGATCAGTTCTTCCCCTTGTTGCGGAATCTTGATCTCGATATGGAGTTTGCCGGCCAGTTCCAGCATCTGCCGCCAGGCGATATCATGTCCGGCGCGGTCGTTGATCCAGAGGACCTTTGGCCGGAAGCGTTGCAGCAGAAAAGGGATTCCGTTGTAATGATCCGAATCACCATGGGTGACCATGATGGCATCCAGTTGCCTTATCCCTCTCTGCCAGAGGAAAGGGGCGATGATGGCTTCGCCCACATTAAAGCCGGAAGATGCCATGCCGCCGCCACCATCGATGAGCACTCGTTTGCCTGTCGGCAACTGGAGAAAGGTGGAGCTGCCCTGGCCAACATCGAGAAAGGTGATCTCGCTGGTGGTGATCCGGCCTTTCAGCAGTTCAACAGGCGGGAAGATAAAGAGCAAGAGAATCAGGGCCCAGGAGCCGGCGCCGAGAATCCTCGCACTCTTGCTGACCAGAATCCCGGATATGCCCATAAGAATGGCGGCATAATAAAGGACGATGAGGGTTGGCGACGGCGTTGGCAGCCAGAGGGAGGAGAAGGGGAGATTGTCGAAAAAAGTTGCCATTTTCAGCGCGAAAATCAGACCAGTAGAGCCAAGGTGCAGAAGCAGAGCGGCGGCAGGCGGCATGATAAAGATGAGTGGGCAGGCAATAAAACCAAGGGTCAGGCTCCACAAGCAGATCAGGGGTTCCACCAGCAGGTTGGCCGCAGGGGCCACAATGGAGATCCGGTTAAAATAAGCAAGAAGCAGGGGCGCGGTGCCAATGGTGGCGGCCAGGGATACAATCGTGGCCGCCAGGGTGAAATGGAGAAGACGACTGCCTAGCCTCTTGCCAAGAGGTTCCTCTTTTTTTTCTGATACTGCCAATCGGGTAATAAGCGGGGTGACAGCCGCGATCGAGGCGACCGCCATAAAGGAGAGTTGGAAAGAGGCGGTAAAAAGACTGTTTGGGTCCCAGATGAGGATAAGCAAGGCGGCAAGGGCCATGGAGATAAACAGGGATTTTCTTTTGTCGGCGCAGAGGGCGGCCATAAACACGGTCACCATGATGAGCGACCGGACGACCGGGGTATTGGCCCCGGCCAGCAGGGTGTAAATGGTAAGCGGTACCAGGCAGAGCAGGGCAGCGATCTTCTTTACCGGATACCGGAGGATAAGATATTCAGACCGGCGCAGCAGCCAGTACAAGGTAAAGAACAGAAAAGAGGCCAGGATCGACAGGTGGGCACCGGAGATGGAGAGGATATGCATGCAGCCCGAGCCTTTGAACGCCTCGAGGATCTCCTGGCTGATCCCTGAGGCGTCGCCGATCAGCAGCGCCTTATAGACACTGCTGATCTCAGGCGTTACCGCCTGCTCAATAAAGGAGCTGATGCGGGTGCGAACCTGCTCCGGCAGATAGCGGGCCTGATGGAGCAGGGTGGGGTGCTGCTCCAGGCGGTAGATATGCAGGGGCGAGCTGATCCTGCCCGTGACCCAGATATTTTGCCGGGCCAGAAAGGTGGGGTAATCAAAACTGCCGGGATTGTGAAAGGTGTGCGGCCGGTCAAGTCTGGCGCGGATGGCGAGCTGATCACCCGGCATCAGTTCTTTTGGCAACGGGGCCTTGAGCTTGAGTTGCACCAGACCACGGGCGGCGACGAACTCCGCTCTCTCTTTCCACCGCAGGGAGTGAGCGGCGACCACCAGGGTGCTGGTCTCGCCATTAAATCCCGGCAGCCGGTCGAGGGTGCAGAGCAGGACCGCCTCTTGTTCCAGCTGAACCAGGTGCACGATATGATCGGGTGATGCCGGCTCCCTGCCTGCAAGAAGGCCGTGGACAAAACCGAGGCTGGCAATAAAGGGCAGGAGCAGAATCAGAGCGGCCCGGGGTTGCCGGCGCAGGTGCGAGAACAGGGCGCCGCCGCCGGCAGCCAGCGGCAGGAGAAGAATCAGGCCTGGCGTGGAGTGAAAAGGGAGGGCACACGTGATGCCCAAGGCAAAGGAAAAGGTGACAGCCAGCAGGAGATGGTTGGAAAGAAAGGTGGCGAGCCGGTTCACAGCAGAGTCTGGATCAATTGCAGATGGCGCTCAATGACACCTTGCTGTTTTTCAACGCATCCAAGGGCGGCCAGCCCCGCCTCTTTCCGTAACCGGGCATCGGCAAGCCAGATGCTGGCGGCCTGCAACAGAGACTCTTCGCCACCTACCCTTTGGGCCCCGCCGGCGGTCAGGAGGTCCTGACTGATTTCGGCGAAGTCCTCCATGTGTGGGCCAAAGAGCACCGGAGCGCCCATGACCGCTGGCTCAATGGGATTGTGTCCTCCCATGGGCGGCAGGCTGCCGCCGATAAAGGCAATGTCGGCAAAACGGTAGCAGTTCGCCAGTTCGCCAATGGTGTCGAGGATGAGAAGCCTCTGACTGCACTTGTTCCCCTCGGAGCGGCAGGCGCCGGTAATGCCCTTGGCCGCTGCCAGTTCCTGGATCTCCTTGCCCCTGTTGACATCTCTGGGGGCGATAATCAGAAAAAGATTCGGATATGTTGCTTGGAGCCGGACAAAGACGGAAAGGACAATTTCCTCTTCACCCTTGTGGGTTGAACCGGCGATCAACAGCAGGCTGTTATCGGGCAGGGCAATCGGTGGTTCTTGCGCCGATTGCGGTTGTAAACTGCCAGTGATAAGCGGGGTGTCAAATTTGAGGTTTCCCAAGGTGTGGACCCGTTCGTCCGGTACTCCCAGATCAATCATATTGGCTCGGTCGGTCTCGGTCTGCATACAGAGGTGGCGAAAGGAGCAAAAAATCGGTTGAAAGAAAAAGGAGAAACGACGATAGGAGGCCATGGATCTGTGAGAAATCCGGCCATTGACCAGCATGGCCGGAACCTTGTGGCGGTGCAGACAGGTCAGGATATTGGGCCAGAAATCGGTTTCGACCAGGATAAAAAGATCAGGCCTGATAATCCTGACAAAAGAGGCGGTCACGGGCAGGATATCGAGAGGAAAGGGGACTAGGAGATCAATGCGGTCGGTCATGAGCTGCTCCGCAACCTTTGAACCGGAACGGGTAGAAGCGGAAAAGACCAGGAACGCCTCGGGAAACCGATTGCGGATGCCGGAGATAAGCGGCAGGGCCGAGGTTACTTCCCCTACAGAGAGTCCATGGATCCAGATAGTCTTCGCGCCCTTTCTCTTGCGCTCAACCAGTGCCCTGAGGCCAAATCCAAGACGTTGCCAGGTCCGCAGACGATATCTGGGCGTCAGCAGAACCACGGCCAGCAGCAAGGGCAGGCTGATGACCAAGAAGGTGAGCTGGATAAGGTTATAGGCTGTAAGCATGAGGGATGCCTTCGTGGCATTGGGATGATTCTTTTAAAAAGGGACAGAGTCTATTTATAAACAAAGCCGGTGGGGAACGCAAAAGAAAAGCGAAAGGAGGAGAATGCTTATTCCTTGGCAGGCGCAATGAGCGAGGCAAGCTCTTGCACAGAATTGACCGGCTTTTTACAGGTGAAATTTTCGCAGACATAGGCGGTGGCCTTCCCATCAATGGCAAACATAGACTTCATAAAAGGCATATTCTGCTCAAGATAGAGCTGCCCTGGGCCATTGTCGGCCAACAGGACTATGGTGGTGGGAATATAAAAGGTGTTGATCAGCGTGATGAGTTGTCTGGTGTCGGCCCCATCTGGGTCACCGACGACGATGATCTGTCTTGGTTGTTGCCGATATAGATCATAGGCTGCGGCCATGGCGGGCCGTCCAAAGGGCTGCGTCTGCAGGCCATCGGCAAAGAAGGAAAGGATGGTCTCGGCCTTCTTGAACCACTCCTTGTTCTCGGTTATCCGGGCTAGGCGCAGCAGGTTCATGGCCGCAACGGAATTGCCGGCAGGTTCCGCCCCGTCATAATCGTTTCTCATTCTGACCAAGACATCTTTGACCGTTGCCGGGCTGTCAAAAAAGGCGCCTTGATTGTCATCGCTGAACAGCGTTATCTGCCGTGTGGTTAGTTCCACCGCCAGTTCCAGCCAGTGGCTGTCAAAGCCCGCCCCATAGAGATCGATCAACCCCTGGACAAAGAAGGCGTAATCCTCAAGCTGGCCCTGAAAATGGGCCTCACCTTCCCGATAGCGGCGAAACAGGGTTTTGTCGTCCTTATTAAAAAGATTTTTTTCAAGAAATGAAGCTGAGTCGGTGGCTCCATGCAGATATCTATTGTCCCCGGTGACCCGGAATCCCTTGGCCATGGCGGAGATCATCAGGCCATTCCAGGCAGTGATGATCTTGTCGTCAAGATGGGGCCGCGGCCTTTTTTGCCTGGCGGCAAAGAGAGTCTGCTTAGCATCGACCAGGATCTTGTGGATCTCCTGCTCCTCCTTGCCGAACTTCAGGGCGGTGGCAGCCAAACTATGGGGAATATAAAGAATATTTTTACCGCGAAACTCCGCCATAGGATCAGCCAGGGCATTGCCGTCAGCTTGCACCTCATAGAAAAAATTGAAGAATTCACCGTACTCGGCACCGAGGAGATTAATTATTTCCGCCTGTTGCCAGAGATAAAAAATCCCCTCACCATGCCGGCTGCGATCGTGCTCGTCAACGCTGTCAGCGTCCTTGGCCGAGTAGAAACCGCCTTGGGTATCAGTCATGTCGCGCAAAACGTAGTCGAGAATCTCCGTGCCGATTTGGAGGTAAAAGGGGTCGCGGCTCACCCGGAAGGCGTCGAAATAGAGGCCGGCAAGCTGGCCCTGGTCATAGAGCATCTTTTCAAAATGGGGCACCCGCCATTCTCTATCAACGCTATAGCGGTGAAAGCCGCCGCCAAGCTGATCGTACATGCCGCCCTGGGCCATTTTTTTCAGACTCACGAGCACCATTTCCCTGGCCTGGTCATTTCTGTGCCAGGCGTCATAGCGCAGGAGCAGATCAAAAATGGCGGGACGCGGAAACTTCGGAGCGCTGCCAAAACCGCCAAATTCGCGGTCAAATCCCTGGAGAGCCTGATCAAAACAGCGATGAAGGAGTTCATCGGAAAGAGGTTTTTTCGTTTCCGTCTCCGATGCCATATTGCGGCGCAACCGGTCAGTGATCACTTCGGCATTACCAGTCAGTCTGGGCCGGTCCTTCTGCCAGAGGACATGGATCTGGTGGAGAAGATCAAAAAAACCGGGCCGACCATAGCCCGATTCCGGGGGGAAATAAGTGCCGGCATAAAAGGGGCGGCGATCAGGCAGGAGGAAAACGGACATGGGCCAGCCGCCATTGCCGGAAATTTCCTGAGTGGCCGCCATGTAGAGCTGGTCAATATCCGGCCGCTCCTCCCGATCCACCTTGATGGCGACATAATTCTCGTTTAAGAAGGCGGCAACTTTCTTATTTTCAAAGGACTCATGGGCCATGACATGGCACCAGTGACAGGTTGAGTAGCCGATGGAAAGGAAAATGGGCCTGTCTTCCCGCTCGGCCCGCCCGAAGGCCTCGTCGCTCCAGGGTAGCCAGTGTACGGGATTAAAGGCGTGCTGCAGGAGGTAGGGGCTTTTTTCATGAATGAGGCCGTTTGCCTGTTTGCCATCCGCCAGCTGCTGTTTGACAAATTCAGATGATGGCGAGGTGTGTTCGGCTGAATGCATGGGGAGCCCAAGGGTAAAGGTGATGAGGAAGAAATTTTCTATTCACTATCCAGCGTTTCCCGCACCTTGACGGCCAGTTCTTTCGTTGAGAAAGGCTTCTGGAGAAAGTGTGCCCTTTCGTCCAATATGCCATGATGGCCGATGATGTCGGCCGTATATCCCGAGATGAACAGGCTTTTGAGGTGTGGATCAAGGGACAGCAGCTTTTCGGCCAGGTCCCAGCCGTTCATCTCGGGCATGATCACGTCGGTCATGAGCAGACAGATATTCCCGGTGTACTCCTGGGCCAGACGGATGGCCTCCGCCGGAGTGCTTGCTGCCAGCACGGTGTAGCCCAACCCTTCGAGTATCCTTGAAGTCATTTGCAGAATGGCCGGCTCGTCCTCCACCAGCAGGATAGTCTCCTGGCCCGTGGATGGTTCCGCCACGCTTTCTGTTCGCACCTGCTCGGCTTGCCCCCTATGCCGGGGCAGATAGATTGTGAACGTCGTCCCCTGACCCGGTTCGCTGTAGGCATTAATAAAGCCGTTGTTTTGCTTGATAGCGCCATACACCGTGGCCAGGCCAAGGCCGGTTCCCTCACCGACATCTTTGGTTGTAAAGAACGGTTCAAAGATCTGGGCCAGCGTTGCCTTATCCATGCCGCAGCCGCTGTCGCTCACAGTGAGCAACACATAATCTCCGGGCATGCAACCTGGGTGGGTGGCGCAGTAGGCATCGTCGAGGGTACGATTTCCCGTCTCGATGGAGAGCTTGCCGACCCCGGCAATCGCATCCCGGGCGTTGACACACAGGTTAGCCAGGATTTGATCAATCTGAGAAGGGTCCACCTTGACAAACCATAGATCTTTCCCCGGCTGCCAGTTAAGAAGGATATTTTCACCGATGAGCCGCCGGAGCATATTGAGCATCCCGGTCACAGTCTCGTTCAGATCCAGGACCTTGGGTGCAACTGTTTGCTTGCGGGCAAAGGCCAGCAGTTGGCGAGTAAGGTCGGCAGAGCGCTGGGCCGCCTTGTGGATTTCCATAAGGGAGGCATGAAGTGGCTGGGCCGGGTCCACCTGGTTCATGGCAATTTCGGCGTGGCCGATGATCACGCCCAGCATGTTATTGAAGTCGTGCGCCACGCCACCTGCCAGGCGTCCCACCGACTCCATCTTCTGGGCCTGCTGCAGCTGTCTTTCCAGGGTTGTCTTTTCCACCATTTCTTGGCGGGAGGCGCTGAGATCATGAAGGGTCATAAGAATGCTCATGGGTCGCTTTTCCTGATCGCGGACTATTTTCACGGTAATTTCCAGCGGCCGGGCAACAGGATTGTCAGGATACTCTGCCTCCATGACAATCTGCAGGTCACGTTTCTCCTCCTGCGCACAGCATACGGGGCAGGGTATGGCCTCTCCCTGGGGATGAATGATCTCGACAATATGCCGGCCGATGGCGGTTTCCGGGGTGGTGCCTGTGGACAGATAAAAGGTCTTGTTTGCCCTGACGATATGGCGTTCGAGGTCCAAGAGATAGATAACATCATCAGAGGCATCCATGGCAGCAGACCATTCTCTGGAAACCTGCTCCAGGGCCTCTTCCGCCTCTTTGCGCTCGGTGATAATAAGTTCAATCCCATTCCAGCAGATTGAGCCATCTTCCATTTTGGTAGGAGTTGACACCATGGAAGACCACCTTATTTTTCCAGATGGTTCTATTATCCGCACTTCAGCTGAAAATGTAGAGCATGTTCTTACCGCCTCATTTTCAGCTTCTATTAATGACTGGATATCGTCTCTATGGGCTCTGCTATAGATGAGAGTTGCATCGGCAAGTGCTTCTCTAGGTGATATTCCGTATAATTGCTTCACAGAATCACTTACATAGGTGAATTTTCTTGTCCCATCCGGCGTAATAACCACCTGATAGATCATTCCGGCAGTAAAATGCTTACTGAAAGATTGTATTCGAGCTTCACTTACCTGTAGGGCATCCTCGGCATGCCTGCGTTCGACAAGCTTCCATACTGCATCCATCAGCAGGGTGAGCCGGGTGATATCCCCTTGATCGTAGTTCACCGTTTTATTGGCCACGGCGATCACGGCAACGATTCGCTGGTCCTGGAAAACCGGAATGGTCAGATAGCTAAAGAGTTCCGGATGACCTTGGGGGCATCCCTTTATTAATGGATTTTCGGCCTTAAAATTATTGACAAGTATTGGTTTCCGTTGCCGTACAACCTCTCCCCACAACCCAGATGTATCCAGCTGATAACAAGTTGTTGGATCGACAATGGTACACTCCTTCTTCACTTCCTTGGACCAGTTGTTGAAAGTGAACTCATGCTTTTCTTCATTGTAATAACAAATATAGCCGATCCTGCTGTCAGTAAGGTGTATCGCCTGCTCCAGGGCATAATTCAGCAGTTCTTGTTCATTTACGGCCTGGTACTCGAAGATATTGGTGAGGCTTTCGAGGCGTAGTTGATTGAGGAAGATGAGATTTTCGTTGGCAACGATCGCATCGAGCATCTTGTTGAATCCCTCCCCGAGAAGAGCGACTTCATCCTGGCTGGAGATTTCCATCCGCAGATCCCGGCGGCAATCTCTGACCTGATTGGTAACAATGAGCAACCTGTTGAGCCCCGAGGTTAAACGGTTGCCGAGGAGTATGGCCAGAAGTGAGCCCGCAAAAATGGCCATCAGGGTGTAGAGGATGCCGTTGCGGGAAATAATCACCAGATTATCCGCAATCTTCTTCTGGTCCAGGGCTATTCGTGCCCAGCCGATAATTTTGCCGCTGTTGGTCAGGATGGGGGCGGCAACATCGAGGAGATCCCGATCGCTATGGATAATCTGTAATTTTGGCTCGGCACCAAGGAGTACGCGGCTTTTCTTATCGGCCAGGTGCTGCCCAAAATGGGATTTGTCGGTGTGGGCCAGCACCTGGCCGTCAATATCAATGACCATGGCATAGCGTAGGCCGGAATACTTGCCGACGGCAAGAACAATCTCCTCCAGCCCCACCACATCATTGGCCAGAACCCAGGAACTGCTGTTGATGGCCAGGGTCTCGGCCAGACTTGTGGTCTGTTCCAGACTTTGCTGTCCCAAAAAATCCCGTTGCCGCCCGACCAGATCAAAGACAAAGAAGCTCATCAGCAGCAGATGAACAAGGGCCACCCCACAGATCATCTGGGTTCGTATTTTCGCAGGCCAAAGCCCTTTTATGATATTGTGCAGTGATGCCATTCTGTTTTTCATGTCAGTGGACAGTCTCGGAATACTTTTTCATGAAGTCACGAACCGGTTGATACGTTGCATCTGTTGCACTCTCGAAACGCGCCAAAGGGAGGGCTGCCAAAAGTTGGCGACCTTCTTCGTGGGTGGGCAGGGTCACGAGGAGGGATCTTACCTTGTCCACCACCTGCGGCGGGACATCATCCCGGGCTACCAGACCATTGTTAAGTAATGACGGAGTTTCCCACTTTACTTCAAGCTCGGCACCAATCTGCGGATTGCATTCCACAAAGGCCTGCCAGGGAGGTGGCCAGGTAGCGCCGGCAGCACTTTTTCCCAGATAGACATTCATGATGGATGATTCCTGGGAGCCGGAGAAAAGGCGCTTGATATCCTGATTCACATCGAGACCGTGGGTGTGGAGGTAGTAAAGGGGCATCATGGTGGCGGCCAAAGCGGTGGGGGCGGGAAAGCTGACGATCTTGCCCTTCAGGTCGGCAACCTTGTTTATGCCGCTGTCTTTTCTGGCAATGATGATGCCTTGGAACTTGTCATCCTCACCCATCTTGGCAAAGACGTGGTAACCGTGATCCAGAGAATTGATGGTCTGGTAAGGGTTGGGTAGGGCGAAGGCGAAGTGGCGGCTGTCCAGTTTTTTCTCAAACTCCTCATAAGAGCGCGAAGCCTCCAGCGTTATAGTGATATCGGAAAGATTTCGATTCAGATAGTCGACCAGAGGGCCATATATTTCATAAAGACGCTGGGGGTTGTGAAGCGGATGCACCCCGAAGATCAGGACGGCCTGTTTAGCGGCCGACGTGGTTGCATAAACAGGAGTGTAGCTCTCGTTCTTCTGGGAGTCACAGGCAAGGAGGAAAAATGGCAGTAAAAAAACGGCAAACCAGAGGGTCAGGGGATACAGTCTCGCCTCAAGGAATGTGGTGGATTTTCCGGGGCGCCCGTATTTCATGTGATCTCCCTGTTGACATAGTGATGCTGCAGTATTCTGGATGATCTTTATCACATGCATAGCATATTGGAAGATTGACACATTTTATATGCATTCCGCTTCATAAACGCCCAATTAATCCTATCCCGCGCTCACACTCCTGTCAAATTATTGCAGTTGTTCGTCTGGATCTCGTTCTTCCTCAACTATTGGCTGGAAAGCGGACTTTTTCAGGCAATGATCAAGGGGGGAGTAGTGCAATGGATGCGGGGAAGCATGAGGTAAAGGAAAAATTTCACCCTCTGTTGCATCGTAACCTTACTTCATGTATCCTTGTTTATAATGGCTTCTCGTGCATAAAGAGTCTTGTTTGTCTGTCATTTCCCTCACCTCAATTGCAGGAATATCCCGGAGTCTTTATTCTAATATTCCCAACACATTCATTGAATCCCTATGAACCTACGCCCGCTTTCTCTTGATGACCGGCTGTTCGTGAGCGAATATCTCAGACAGTTTCCACCTGAAATCTCGGAGCTGACCTTTACCAATCTCTATGCCTGGCGGCATACCCGGCCGATCTGGATAGACGAGTTTGGGGCATCATTGATCTTTTTTGCTGAGACCAAAATGGGGTTGGTGATCCTGGGAAATCCCATCGGCCCGGTATCTCTGGTTGAGGTTTTCAGGGAATATGGCAGCCGGGTAACGGGAGCGGAGCGTTTTCCCAAGGAAAAAGTAGCAGATGTAGCCTTGATGCCTGGCGTAATGATTATCGAGGACCGGGACAATGGTGACTATGTTTACCGCCGGGAAGATCTTGCTACGCTTGCCGGCAGGAATTTCACCAAGAAGAGGAATCACATCAACCAGTGTCTGGCCGCATACAACTGCCAGTACGAAATCATCACTGCGGAAACTGTTCCCGAATGTCTGGCGATGCAAGATCGCTGGTGCGCCGCTCGGGATTGCAAGGATGAGCCAGGGTTGTGCGGAGAATATCAGGCTATAGAAGAAACCCTGCAGCACTACACGGAATTTGGTCTGACCGGCGGCGCCATCCGCATTGAGGGGATTATTGAGGCCTTTACCGTCGGTGAGGCGCTCAGTCCTGCAACCGCTGTCTGCCATTTTGAAAAGGCGATGCCGCGATTTCAGGGCTTGGGCCAATTGATCAACCAGTGGTTTGCCAGAGAGAACCTGGCCGCTTTCACCTACGTTAACCGGGAACAGGATCTGGGGATTCCCGGCCTGCGCCGGGCAAAAGAAACATACTTTCCTGATCATCTGGTTGAAAAGGTGCGGATTGTCCTGCCTGGTTCGAGCATGGAAAGGCCAATTAACCAACAAGTCTGCGGCTGAAAGAATTCGGGCCTATTTTTTTCTGCCCGCGCAGTTCAATCACCTCCGGCAAGGCCGAAGGCTTAAAACAACTTCCCCTCTCTGCTATGTGAGACAATAAGCTGGCGGAACATCTCAACAATGCCGCGGGCCAGCAGGGTGATGGAATGGGCGTTGATATTCCGCCCGGCAGATCGGTCCAGGAGGATATTCAGCTCGGAGGGGAAGCTGTCATCGGGCTGCCAGTAATTGATCAAGAAGGGCACCTTGGGCAGAGGCATGATCAGCAGCGAATGATCGGCACCACCAGTTGCAGCTATGGGCTGTGCGCCGAAGAGAAAAAACATCTCAAAGACCAGTTCGTGGTGGGCGTCTGCCAGTTGCCGCAGCGCCTCTTCGCAGCGATGAGAGAAATACTGGTTCCATTGCCCGGCGCCGGGCAGCTCACCAAAGGGAAGCCAGTCGTTGTCCGGATCTACACCCTGACACTCCAGGACATAGTGGAGCAGCGGCACATAGAGCCAGTGATTGACATGGCAGGCAGAGGTCATCTCTCCGTTCTGATCAATAAAAAAAACCCGCCCCAGGCAGTTGATGGCCAGCTTACCGTTGATCAGTTGTGCCCCAATTTTCGGAGCAACTTCGATAAAATCAAGAAGTTGTACTTGCTGTTGCAGCTGTCTGATCACCTCCATGTGATCATCGTCCATCGATCGCCGCCGGATAATCCTGGGGCTTAACTGCTCGATGACCGTCTTGTCCAGATAGGGGCAGCCGCTGAACGTCTTCATGCCTTGAAGAACTGAGGCGGCAAAGGCCATACAGGAAGGAACGCCACAATGGCCGCAGTTGGTCTTGGGCAGGGCCTTGTAGATCTCCAGAGGATTTTTGATCTCAGCCATGAACGCGCGGACCATCTTCCTTGATATTGAACCGTTCCTTGATCTTTCGGTACGATACCAACTGTTCGATCCTTTCCGATGGAGTTAAAAAGGATTCCAGTTTGGTCTTGAGAATAACCGGATTCATCTCTGAATCAATAGCTATGACTCCCTCCATGATGATCTTCTGGAGAAGGAGTTCATGGTTGGTTCGTTCCCGCAGATTGGCGGCAAAGGGAAGGACAAAAAAATTGGAAAAAAAGATGCCATACAAGGTAGAGGTCAGGGCGACGGGCACGGCCTTCAGGATAACGGAGGTGTCACCAATCCCGCCAAGCATGGAGACAAGACCAATTATCGAACCGATAATACCAAAGGACGGGAAATAATCAGCAATAGTACGGATGATACGTTCTAAGTCCTCACGTCGCAGTTTAAAAAAATACATCTCGGTATTCAAAATATCACGGATCTGGCTGCCGTGAAAACCATCCACCAGGCAGCCTAAGGCGCGGCGGAGAAAGAGGATGGATGTCTCGTTTTCCTTTTCCTGTAGAGAAAGAATGCCTTCTATTCTCGATTTGATGGAGAGATCGATAAGGATCTCGACAATCTCTGTCTCTTTTTTTATCTCACTTTTGTAAGAGGCCTGTATCACCTTGGCCACAATCTTCAGTTGTTCTAGTCTGAAACTAATCAGGGTTGCGGATAATGTGCCACCAAAGATGACGAGCAGTCCTGAAATATTAAAGTAGAGGCTCACATTGCCATTGATACTGAAACCGAGGAGGAACAAGGCGATTGTGAATAACAACCCGATAATGTTTTTATTTTTCATTGATATAAACTCATTGTGTAAAAGATTTTCAGGGATCAGGGGTAATTTTAAAAACTACAAGTCTTTTAAATTTTCAGAGGTAGCCTGCTCCGCTGGTGGCAGTTTTTTTGAAATAATAATCTCCACCCGGCGGTTGAGAGCACGATTTTCTGCAGTGGTATTTGGTTTGATCGGACGAAATGAAGAGTAACCGCTGACCACAATCTGATTGGGATTCATCCCTGTCTCTTCAATAAGAAAACGGGCGACCCTGCTGGCTCTGGCCACAGAAAGTTCCCAGTTAGTGCTGAAACGTTCTGAATTCATAGGAAGATTATCGGTATGACCAATCACATTTATCATGTAAGGGGTCTTTTTAATAGCGGTCACGACTTTTTGCAGAGACTGCTTGGCTGGCTGCGAAAGATCGGCCCTACCTGTGTCAAAAAGAAGATCGCCGGTCAGGATAATGCGCATGGTTGTATCCGGGACGAGATCAATGGAAGCAAATTTCTTGAGATTATTTTTTGTCAGCGCCTGCTGGCTCAAGTCATAGATTGCATCAAAAGGAGCTGGTATCTTCACCTTTAGCTCAGGCGTCTCAGGAACTGGAGGAGAAGTACTGCCTATGTCAGTGCTTGCGTGCTTATCAAGCTTGATAGGTTTATCTAGAACATCAAACCGGGAGATTCTCTTTTCTTCTACCGGGGTCATGGCGTCTCCGGTAACTGCTTCTACTTTTTTTATGGTTCCAGCAGTAATAAGAGGGAGTCCCTTGTTGATGGGTTGAAATGATAAAGAAGCGTTGTTGGCAGGACCATTGATATCCATAGCATCAGTGGTTGAACCGCCAACGACCTCAGGCGTCTTTTTGACCAAAAACTCTTCATGGGCCATTTGATAGGCATACATGGCAAGAAAAAGGACGAACATGCTCATCATCAGGTCTGACCAGATAATGGACCAATGAAGTGATTTATGGATCTTTGTGCGATAAAAGGTGTCATCGAATAGAAAAGCCTTATCCTGAAACTTGTCATCGAAAGGGAGAATAGGGGCGGAGATGAGTCTGGCGGACGAATTCAGAGAGATTGAGGATCTCTGTTCTGTCTGCTTTGAAATCACTGGTTTTTCAGATTCTGCCGAAGTCGTGTTTTCAATCATATGCATGGGGGGCTGGATACAATGGTGATTGTGGCTGATTGTATGAAACTCGTTTCTCTTCCAGTCATATCGGAAACAATGGCGAAGAGCAAAAGAAAAAATGCGATGAGTATCGATAAAGAGTTGTCCATCAATCCAGTTTCAGACCCCGGCGAACAGTTCCGTTTCTTCCAGATAGGCAAAGGCCTGCCATAAATCATCAGGGCTGTGGGGTTCCAGGGTGATGAGGGGGTGGAGATTATTGTGACGCAGGAACTGGAAAAGACTGGGAAAATCAAAATCACCCCGTCCGGGCGCCAGATGCTCGTCCTGCTTGCCATGATTGTCGTGTAGATGCAATTGCCCCAGCCAGGGTGACAGCGTTGGCAGCCAGTCCTGCCACGGAGACTGCGCGAAGCTTAACAGGTGGCCGACATCGAGACAGAACCCGGCATAGGGGGAGTTGAGCTGGGTCAGGATGCTTTGATGGGTGGCGGCGGACCGTTCATAGGTGTTTTCCAGCATGATCGGCACCTTCAACCTGGTGGCCGTTTGCAGAAGTTGCTGCCAGGTGGCCAAGGCTGCGGCTGTCCACTCTCCCAGTTTGTAGCCCTGTTTATTTTCCTCAAACTGGAGATGACAGACGATGGAACGCGGCCTGAAGACTGCCAGGAGATCAAAGGCGCGTTGCAACTTATCACGACTGGCTGCCAGGATATGGGGGTCAAGGGCGCCTGGCGCCAGGTCAAAAAAAGGGGCATGCAGGGTGCAGGCCAGCTTGTGGCTATGGAGGATAGCGGCAACGCGCTGAAATTCCGCCGGGTCTTCATCATAAAGACAGGTACCTTCCAGGCCGATTTCCGGCTGAATCCCGTGTTCAACAAAGAGATCCAGGTAGTCTGTTTTCAATAGCTGCCAGGGGGCATTGACAAAGCATCTTTGGGTAATTTTTACAGAGAGCTTCATGGCTTTTTCTTCTCTATTCGCTCTTTTCAGACCTGATCGATGCCGCAATCTCCTGGCTGATCCTGGTCAGTCCCTGGCTTAAGGCGGTGGCCAAGGTCTCATAGCTGTCGTCAGTGAGGGGGATATGGATAAGGGAGGATTGCGTTTTGAGAATCGATTTATCCGTCAGGTCAAAGAGGGTCCAGCGGGCCTCAATGGTGGCGTTTTTGTCCTCTGTTCCTTCAAACCGGAGGATATCCAGGGCGACCCTTCTTCCCTGGGTAAAGACCGTTGTGCCAGGATAGGCAAAAACCGGGGATGGTTGGAGCAAAGCGCCCATCTCTGCCACCAGTTTATTGCTGATCATCTCTGCCAGGTTGCCAGCCCATTGATGGCCGGCAACGGAATCAATCAGGGTGGTGCTATGACGCCTGACCATCCGGGGCTGATCAAGATAACTGGCTAGTTTTACTGGACCTATGAGAATGGTCGTGGGCACAGCCTTCTGGGACAGAGCTTGCAGGGGAGTTTCTGTAGCCAGGGTGTATTGTCGCACCGGTTGTGCTTGAAAACAGCCGACAAGGGCGCAGAGGAGGCCAGAGGTCAGGATAATGGACAAAAAGGCAGTTGTTTTGATTTTCATTTGGAGGATTCTCCCTGTTGTTCTGTCCCCAGGATGAGTCTTTGCGGGTTACGATCAAGATGTTCCGTAAAAGCGCGCATGGATCTTGCCGCCTTACCCAGTTCAGAGATACTCTCGGTGAGTTGATAATAAAGCGGTGATTCGGGTGCCGTGGATTGTTTCAGGTTTGCCATAAGCGCTTCGGTAGTCCGCATGGCCACGCCCATATCGCGCGCTGTGGCATTCATGGTCACGAAAAAAGGATCAATTTGACCGTCAAGATGGCCGATCATCTGATTGGTGCTGTCAGAAAGTCGAGAGACCTTGTCCAGGCTTGTGTCGAGTTTATCCATTAGTGGCAATAGATTTTCGTCAAATGTGGAGAGAATGGAATGAAAACGGTCCAGACTGGCAAAGAAGATGGCAAGATTTTTTTTGGAGGCCTCGGAGTTGAGGGCCTGCTCCAGACTGGTGCTCATCTTTTCCAGGGCGGCCATGGTGTTGGAAAATTTGGCAGCAAGTTCTGGAAAATCAAGGGACTGCATGGCCTGAGTCATCTGTTGCATCTCAGAAGGGACTGCCGGGATTTCCAGGTATTTTCCACTTTTATCATGATAGATCGCCTCAGTGTTCTCGTGGATGGCCAGATCGATATAGAGCTTGCCGGTGAGTAGACTCTGTGTCTTGAGTGTGGCCCTCAGCCCCCGGTCACACATTGTTTTTAAAAAGGTGTTGATGTCGTGGGTTTGCTCTTTGTTGTTTTTTCCTGCGACCTTGATAACCTTGTCAGGAATAAGGCTGATCAGCACCGGTACTGTGATCTGATACGTGGCGGCATCAACATCTATCTGGATCTCCTTTATCTCGCCAATGGTGATCCCCCGATAGGCAACAGGGGCGCCAACATTCAGCCCCTGCAAAGATCCTTCAAGGTAAACGACAGCGGTATCTTTGTTACTGAACAGGCGACCTCCACCAAAAATGACGATCCCGGTTACCAAAAGCAGAAAGGAAAGAACGACAAAGGCGCCGATACGGGTAGAATTTGCTTTTTTGCTCATAACGTGGGTGTGTCCTTATCGTATTCTTTTCAAGGAGAAAGGGACTTAATATCAGTTCCCTGTACACTTTCGCCTCGGGTCAAGAATTGTTTGACTTTTCGATTCGTGGTCGATGCCAGGAGAGTTTGCGGATTCCCTTGGGCAATCATGGTATGTGAGTCAGCATCAAGAAAGATCGAATCGCTGCCAATGGCAAAGATTGAGGCCAGTTCATGGGTAACGATCACAATGGTGGCCCCCAGGCTGTCACGCAACTCAAGGATCAGGTCATCGAGGAGTCTGGCGCTGATGGGGTCAAGACCTGCCGAGGGTTCATCAAAAAAAAGAATCTCCGGGTCGAGAGCAATAGCCCTTGCCAGTCCTGCCCGTTTTTTCATGCCGCCGCTGATCTCAGAGGGGTAGAAACCATCAAATCCAGCAAGGCCAACCAGGCGCAGTTTCAACGAGACCAGATCGGCAATCTCATCCGGGGCCAGGGTCGTATGCTGGCGCAAGGGGAGGGCGACATTCTCGGCCAGGGTCATGGAACTGAGCAGTGCGCTGCTTTGATAGAGGATGCCGCAGCGGCGCATGATCTGACTGCGTTGTCCCTCGGATGCCTCCCAGAAGTCGGCATCCCGGAAATGGATCGTCCCGCTTGCTGGTTCTTTCAGGCCGATCATGTGTCTGAGCAGGGTGGACTTGCCACACCCTGAATCGCCCATGATCACAAAGATATCTCCTTGCTGGATGGTGAAATTCAGATCCCGCTGGAGGACAAATGAGTCGTAAGCCATGGTCAGATTCGTAACTGTTATCAACGGTTGTGGCTGCATGTTTTGAACCGTTAGATGCCAAGAATATTAAAGATAACCGTCATCACCGCATCGGAGACCACGATCAAGACAATGGCCGTGACCACCGCTGACGTGGCCGCTGTCCCGACGGCTGAAGCGCTGCGTCCGCACTGCATCCCCCTGAGGCAACCGGAGAAGGCAACCAGATAGCCAAAAATAATCGCTTTGAACAGGCCGACACCAAAATGTCTGAGGGTAACAGCGGCAATGGTCTGGTTGTAATATTCGACCATGCTGATATCGAGAGTGAGCCGGGCAATGATAAAGCCACCGCCTATGCCAAGAAGATCAGCCCAGAGGGCGAGCAGCGGCATCATGAGCAACAGGGCTGACAGACGGGGCAGGACCAGAAAATCTATCGGATCAATCCCCATGGTCTGGAGGGCATCAATTTCTTCATTGACCTGCATAGTGCCAAGCTGGGCGGCAAAGGCAGCGCCGGTTCTGCCGGCCATGATAATAGCGGCCATCATCGCCCCCATTTCCCTGGTCATACCAAGACCAACCAGGTTGGCAATATAGATCTCTGCCCCGAACAACTGTAACTGCACCGCTCCCACAAAGGCCAGGATAACGCCAACGAGTACGGCAATAAGCGAAACGATGGGCAGCGCCATCGGACCACACTCCTCAAGAAAATAAAGAAAATCTGACATGAGGAACTGGGCCTTGCCCGAAAAAAGCCGGAGATAACTCAGGGTGATCGAACCGGTAAAGGCGAGGATGTCACGGCTGTCTTCGATTAGGTGGGAAGTTTTGCTGCCGACAGTCTCAAGAAAGGATTGATTTCTCTCTTCTGGTTGAAAAGGGGCCTTCCCGGGAGATGCAGAGGCCAGGGTCAGGAGACGTTGCACCCCAGCCGGCAGGCCATCCGTCACAAACAGGACAGTATTCAGCATGGCATGGCTTTTGATATCGTTCAAGATAATTAGAAAACGACTGTCCCAGTCTTGCAGTTCTTCGGTATTAAAAGAGATGGAGTCGATGGAGCCAGGAAAAAGAGTCTTGATTTCAATAAAAGACGAAAATGCGCTACCGATTGTCCATTGTCCCTTAAAATGCAGGCAAAGGTCAGACCCTTTCTTTTCTGCCTCAACAGTGCCTCTTGTTTCCATATCGTTGGATCTATCTCGTGATTGCTCTGATTGTATATAAACCTGGCATCATTTTTTCGTCCATGACGAAGAACATGGATTGTACTATAAATGGTTATCTGGAAAGTGCCCATTCTTTTTATCTATTGCCCCTGCAAACATATTGAACAAATAGAGGAAAAAATGTTGACATTTATCGAAAAAAAGTGTTTTTTGTACTGTTTCTCGTAGTCATGAATGGTGACCCGTCGTTCAATAATAATCGTAACACGGGAATGCCGTGACTGGCATAAGTATCCGGTTGCTCCTCATCTGTTTATGGAGCGATTGACACTGTGCTGTTCATGGCCGTCGTAACGAACTGGTTAAAAATATAATAGTTGTTTCGTAACGGCTCCTAATATGTTCAGGTTTTTTCCAAAGAGGAATTGATAATGTATGCAATAGTACGCACCGGTGGAAAGCAGTATCAGGTAGCTTGTGGAGACCAACTGCGAGTAGAGAAAATAAATGGAAACGTGGGCGACATCATTGAGCTGAATGATGTCCTGATGGTGGTTGATGGAGACAATGCCCAGATTGGTCGTCCGGTTCTGGAAAATGCCAAAGTCGTAGCCAAGATCGCCGAGCAGGGGAAGGCCAAGAAGGTTCTCGTCTTCAAGAAAAAGAGACGTCAGGGCTATCAGGTCAAAAATGGCCACAGGCAGCTTTTTACCGCTTTGCAGATTCAGGAAATCAACGCATAACAACACATAAAAGTTGTGTTGTGCGGCATTTTATATAAAAATAAAAAAGTACACGACCAGATTGATACACAACCTGGTGAAAAGGGAGTAGATCATGGCGCATAAAAAGGCGGGCGGCAGTTCCAGAAACGGTCGCGACAGTGCAGGACAGAGACGGGGAGTGAAGAAATTCGGTGGGCAGAATGTCACGGCCGGGAATATTCTTGTTCGTCAGGTTGGTACCAAAATCCATCCTGGTACCAATGTTGGCTGTGGTAGAGATTATACCCTGTTTGCCAAGGTGGATGGCATCGTTACCTTTGAAGAATTTGGTCGGAACAAAAAACGGGTCAGCGTCTATCCAGCAGCCTGATTATTGCTTCAGTTACCTTTCTGGAGTCATTGTAAAAGACATGGCTTCAGAACAGGCTTAAGCTCGACTTCAATGATCCTTATTGATAGTCGAGCTTTTTTTTTGCAAATACCGTAAAAGATGCCATAATTGGAATATTTCAATGTCTATGGTTATTCTTAACAGACGGTTTCATGTTGTTTTTGATGGGGATGAGATAAAAAATGGCCTTTGTGGATGAAGCAAAATTTTTCGTAAAGGCTGGTGATGGCGGCAATGGTTGTGTCAGTTTCCGTCGTGAAAAGTATGTCCCCAAGGGCGGCCCAAGTGGTGGTGACGGCGGCAAAG
>CAITDH010000327.1 GCA_903891045.1 uncultured Desulfobulbaceae bacterium
CCGGGGATTTTCACAATCATACCTGGCTCACTGATGGCAGTAATGTTCCCGATCAGGTCTTTACCCATGCCTTTCAGTTCGGTCTTGACTGGATCGCCAATTCCGAACATGGCGGGGCCTTCAGTCGCAATTCCGAGGGGCAGTCGTGGCCGGCCGACACCGTTTTTCTGGGTTCCCCTCCACTAGAAAAAATGTGGCGCTGGCAGTCGTTATGGCAATACTCCTTTTCGCTGGGCGCAAAGGCCCGGACGACCTGGCCGGACAAGCTTATTATCCAAGGCTATGAATGGAATGTGCCGGGACATGAACATGCCAGTGTCGCCATCGTTGGCCCGGCAGAAGATAGAGGCCTGGCCATTGCCCGCCACGAATATCTGTTTGACGACCAGGATAGCGGCACCACGGCTGATAACTATCTCGGCACGAACGGCAAGCTGCTCGAAAACAATCACCTCAAGGCAGTGACAGGCGTCAGGTGGTTTGATCAGCATTATCCGCAGAACAGTTATTTCCTGATCAATCATTCCTCGCGCTGGCAGAATTATTCTATTGCGGCCATTCGTGATTTTCATGACGCCGCCCCCAATGTGGCCTTTGGTTTTGAAGGTATGCCCGGCCATCAAAAGGCATCACAGCGTGGTCAATATGACAGCGGGCCTTTTCAGGACAGCGCTGGCAAGGATGTCACCTTCAGGGCACGCACCTATGGCGGCGCGGATTATATGCTGGCCAGGGTAGGAGGTTCCTGGGACGCTCTGCTTGGCGAAGGCCGCCGATTTTTTGTCTTTGCAAATTCTGATTTCCATACGACGGAACATGATTTCTGGCCGGGTGAATATGCAAAAAACCACACCTATGTGAAGGACTTGAATCATGACGGCAGCTACTCTGCAGATGAGCTGATAGCAGGGTTGCGTTCCGGCAACTCCTTTATTGTCCAGGGTGATCTGATTGATGGCTTACAGTTTTCAATCCGATGCCAGCAGAAGATAACAGAAACAGTAAAGATGGGCGGGACCCTGGAGGCGAAAGAGGGGTGTGATCCACAGATGATACTCCGGTTCCGGAGTCCATCCAAAAACAACAATGGAGATCCAGTCGCCGTGGATCACATCGATCTGATCGCCAGTGAGGTGCAGGGGAAGGTGGCCAAGGTTCTTGCCGATGGGGTTACACCCAATCCTGACTATGAGGGCGAAATCAATAAAAGTACCCAGGTAGTAGCATCCTTTACCCGGAAAGACTGGAAGGAGGAAACACCAAGGCAGGAGGAAGGAGGAGCAACGGGTGGAGGCAATGACGGACAGGAACATCCTAATGCCGCAGGTGCCAGGGGTGGCGGCTGGCAAACCATTATCTATCAGCTACCGCGCCTGGATCGTGACATGTATTTCCGTCTGCGAGGCACCAATCTTGGCTGTGATGTCAAGAATGAGACCGATGAACAGGGCAATCCCCTCAGTGACGAGCTCTTAGCACCCAATACCCAGGACAAAGCCTACGCCGATCTCTGGTTCTATTCCAATCCAATTTTTGTTCATTACGATACAGGTCGCCGAAATCACACAACACCCAGGAGACGGCAGGGCATTTTCCATCGTATGTGCTGTCATAACGGCAAAACTCAAATTCCGAATATATGGGGAGCATCCCGAATTTCCATCTATTTCTAGGAGAAATGGCTTCAAATTTCCATCCTCCATGTTGTCGACTTCAAGATAATTTGACTTTATTAAAGAATGTGCGATGATAAATAAATATCTGTCATGGTCTGCACAGTTAGCATGAGAGTCTAATCGTCAGGAGATTGGGACAAGTATAAACCAAGCCTCCAGCCCAGTAGCAAAGGCATCCGACCGATATCCCGCCTCGGTTACCAATGATCCCGGGTAAAGCTGATTAAGGAGAGATCCATGACCATAAAATCTTTTATTCAAGTGTTGATGTTGATCGCCTGTCTGGTCTGCATTCTATATCCATCCGCTCAGACTTACGGCACGGAATCAGTGAAAACTGGCGCCGCTATTGGAGGCCCCGACCTCTCAAAACACCCCATTTATTCAACATACGACTTCGGAGAGCCCTCACAGGTAATCAATTTTGGCACCCAACCACTAGCCGTTCCTATAGGGGTCATTGGCGAAATGATTAAACGTGACAATATTCTCAAGAAGACTATGCAGGAAAAGGGAATCGAAATACGGTTTCACCCATTCCTAAAGGGAGCTGACCTCAACTTCTTCTTCAAGCGTGGCCAGATAGATGCCGCCATGGGCGGCGATATGCCTACGATGACACTTGCCTCAGAATTCGACATTATGGTTGCAGCACTGGTGAAGCAGGGCTCTTCCGAGCTTATCACAAACAAGGATATCCAGCTCTGGGATCTAAAAGGCAGGCGCATCGGCTACCCTCCCAACTCAAACGCCCACCGTTCCTTGCTTGTCGCACTCTCGTCGGTCGGCTTAAAGGCGTCTGATGTCCAGATGATCCCCCTTGATATCAATCAGATGACAGAAGCGCTCCATAATGGCAAGATTGATGCCTTTTCAGCCTGGGAGCCGATTCCGACCCTTGCCCTGACCCGATACGACAATTTGGTCTCGATCCATAAAGACCTTAACGAGAGCTACCTATTCTTCAACAGGGCAATGCTCAGTCGCCATCCGGATATCGCGCATCATCTTGTGGCCTCCCTAGTCCGGGCCGTGGCCTGTATGAAAAAAAGCCATAATAATCTCCTAGAAGCCAGCAGGTGGTCGATAGAAGCAGGCAAGCCTCTACAGGAAAGGGTGCTGGTGCCTACTGCTGAACAGATCGCGGACATTACGACAAGAGATCTTCTTGATCTCATTTCTTTTCCAGCTATTCCAGAGAAAAATTTCATGCTGGATGGGCCGTTGCACGAGGAATTCGAGTTTCTTGCCACCTTAGGCAACATCCCACCGTCAATCAAATGGGAAAGGATTGCGGGTTCCCTTGACCGCACGATAATCAGAGAGGTCGTCTCAAAGGCCGAAAAATACAGGATTTACGAGTTTGATTACGAGTCGGGGGGGGGGGGGGCAAATAATTGAACAGTAAGACAGCGACAGACAGCTATAAAGCCTTTCTCGGGTTGAGGGGCAGGATGATCGCCTATTTTGGGCTTTCCTTTGTCCTCATGTTTATGACCTTCCTGGTTACAAACTTCTGGGGCATTCCGTTTACAGGGATCAAGGGCGAGTATGCCGTGAAAGAGAAA
>CAITDH010000328.1 GCA_903891045.1 uncultured Desulfobulbaceae bacterium
ATGAAAAGCGCCGCAAGGACATTGAGCTGTTCATCTCACGGTTCAGGGCCAAGGCCAGGCTGGCCAACATGGTGCAGTCCCGCATCAAGACACTTTCCAGGATGACCAGGCAGGAAAAACTGGATAAGGCCAAAAACCTGGAATTTTCATTTCAGACCCAACCCTTTTCCGCCAAGCATGTGTTGACGGTCCATGATCTCGACTTTGGCTTCGACCCCAATACGCCATTGATCCAAAACCTTGATTTTTCGATACAATCCGGAGAGCGGATTTGCGTGATCGGGAAAAACGGCAAAGGCAAAACAACTCTGCTCAAGCTTCTGGCTGGCTCCCTGACTCCCCAGAAAGGCGATATTGTTTTTCATCCGGCAATCGTTTCCGGTATTTTTGAACAAACCAATATTCAGTCGCTGGTGGACAGCCGGACCGTTGAGGAAGAAATCCTCTATTCCCATCCTCATGTGGACCGTCAACTGGCCCGAAACATCTGTGGAGCCATGATGTTCGGCGGCGAAACTGCTCTAAAGAAAATCGCTGTTCTTTCCGGCGGCGAAAAAAGCAG
Organism: uncultured Desulfobulbaceae bacterium; assembly: GCA_903891045.1. GTDB lineage: Bacteria > Desulfobacterota > Desulfobulbia > Desulfobulbales > Desulfocapsaceae > UBA2270. The sequence goes on from CAITDH010000328.1 coordinate 563, forward strand.
GGTTATGCTGGGAAAGATTCTGGTTACGCCGGTAAATCTGCTGCTCCTTGATGAACCCACCAACCATCTGGACATGGAGTCCTGCGATGCGCTGCTGGAGGCCATCGACAGTTTTGACGGGACGGTGATCATGGTCACGCACAATGAACTATTCCTGCATGCCCTGGCTGAACGCCTCATTGTCTTTCACCACAACGGGATATCCATGTTTGAAGGCGGATATCAGCGGTTTCTGGATAAAAACGGGTGGGAGGATGAAGCTCCGGAGACAGTGAAGCTTTTGGAAGCACCTTCCATGGATCGGCCGTCTTCAAAAAAAATGCGCAAACTGCGCTCTGAAATCATTACCCGCAGATCCAAAAGTCTGAAGCCCATGGAAACCCGTCTTTCCGCCATTGAAACTGAAATAGAACACCATGAAACTCAAATCGCGAATTTCAGCGATGCCATGATGGCCGCAACCCAGGAAAATAATGGCCCCAGAATCGTCAAGCTTTCCCAGGAAATCCATCATTCTCAGCAACTGATTGAATGCATGTTTGGCGAACTGGAAACCCTCACCGCCTCTTATGAGACAGGTAAAAAACTGTTTGATCAACAACTTGCCGAGATCGAACCGATTTGATATATTAGGACCAAAAATGATTTACAGACGCATCGACCCAACAGCAGACTGCGGTATTCAGGTATTTGGGAAGGATTTAAAAGGGCTTTTTGAAAACGCCGGGTTGGCTCTTTTCGATCTGATTGCTGATGTCAGCCTCGTAAAACCTGGCTTCGAATATCCGGTTCAGGTAACCGGATCAGACTGGGCGGATCTCATGGTCAACTGGCTACGGGAACTCCTTCACTTCTGGTCAGGAAAGGAACTGATAGTAAAGAAAATCAAGGTGATAGAAATTTATGAATACCAGTTGAGCGCAAGAATTAGCGTTGACGCATTTGATGCCGCAAAACATCGACTGAACCATGAAATCACGGCCGTCACCTATCATCGCATTCAGGTGACTCATGCTCCCACTGGGTGGGAAGCCATTGTCATTTTG
>CAITDH010000329.1 GCA_903891045.1 uncultured Desulfobulbaceae bacterium
CCTCAGGTGGTCACCCTGATCTCCTCGCTGGCCCAGGAATCACAGATTCTTGACCAATCCTTTCACGCCCTAACCCAATGTCTGACAAGCCAGTGCCCGGCCGAGAAAAAAGAGGCCCTGCTCACCAACCTGACCGACTCCCTTGATAAGACATATAATATCGTTATTACCATGGCCGTTGAGAGTAATACGCAACATGCGGATCAATTTAAAGAACTGGAAGACATTATCTCCACCTCCACTTCCAGTTCTCTCTTTATCGGCATCTGTATTGCCGCGGTCCTGACTGTGGCCACCCTGCTCTATATCTTTCTCATCGCCACACCCCTGCAGAGTATCCTCAAGAAAATCACCTATATTGCCAAAGGTGAAAGTGACCGTTCCCAGCGCATTGCGGTCAAAAGCAATGACGAGGTCGGACAACTGGCCCATCAGCTCAACATCATGGTGGATAACACCTTCAGCCTCAACTCCTTCAAGGCCATCATCGAGGAGGAGGAATCTACCACCGAGGTCAATCAGCGCCTGGCCCATCTCCTGCGCGATCGCTATCACCTGGACAGACTGTATATCTACGAAATTATTGGCGCAAAAAACAACATGTCCGTGGCCTATGCCTCGGATTTTGACAATGTATGCAGTCCCGAGATCTTTGATGATGCCAATTTCTGCCGGGCAAAACGCACGGGTCACGCCATCTCCTCCCTGGAATGTCCTGACATCTGCAAACAGTTTCCTCACAAAGACATCTTTGAGCACCACTGTATTCCCATGATGGCCAATGGCAAAGTGGTAGGCGTCGTACAATTTCTCCATGAACAGGGAAGCTCATCGGAAGAACAGGAAAAATTTGAGCACCTGGTAAAAAGGGCCTCTCGTTATATCAAAGAGGCAACACCCGTTATTGAGGCAAAACGTTTTGCCTCGGCCCTGCATGAAACAACCCTGCGTGACCCGATGACCGATCTCTACAACCGGCGGTTTCTTGAGACCTACACAGACACCCTGGTGGCCAGCACCACGCGCCGGGGGAGCAGAGTTGGCGTTTTGATGTGTGACATGGATTTTTTCAAACAAGTTAATGATACCTACGGCCATGAAACCGGCGATGTGGTCCTAATCAAGACAGCAGAAGTGCTAAAAAGTTGCGTCAGGGCATCAGACATGGTGATCCGGTACGGTGGGGAAGAATTTGTGGTCCTGCTTATTGATGTAAAAAACAGCCAGGAGATCCTGGATCTGGCCGAAAGAATTCGTAGCGCCATGGAGCTTACGGTAATCAATGTCCCTAACGGCACCCTGCAAAAGACCCTGAGCATCGGCGTCAGCGAATTCCCTGGAGACACAAAGGGATTCTGGGAGGCAATCAAATTTGCCGATGTGGCCCTCTATCGGGCAAAGCATGAAGGGAGAAACAAGGTGGTCCGCTTTATGCCGGAGATGTGGGAACAAGAAAAATATTAAGAACTTGGCAAGAAGACGAGCGTTACCTGATCAAAAACCTGCATAAATGAATTGTTTCTGCTCTCCCTTCAGGGGAGTTGGGGTGAGAGGAAACAATTCTGATTTTAAAGCCCCTGCTTCCATCCGGCCTTCGGCCACCTTCTCCCTCGGGGGGGGGAGGGGAAGGGCTGAACTGCAACTGCACGCGAATCAAGATACTCTTTACAAAGATGCCTCTTTCGCTGGCCAGCCGCCACCCAAGGCCTTGAACAAGGCGACCAGATTGGTGGAGACGGTGCGGTTGCTCTGGGCCAGGGCATCCTCGGCTCCATAGAGAGAGCGTTGCGCGTCGAGCACGGCAAGAAAATCGCTCTGGCCCGCACCATAGAGGGCGGTAGCAAGATCCACTGCGGTGCGGTTGGCCGTTACCGCCTGGACCAGGGTCTGACGATGTTCATCTTCTTTGGTCGAGGCAATCAACGCATTCTCCACCTCCCGCAGGGCGCCCAGCACAGTCTGCTCATAGGCCAGAAGCTCTTCTTCCTGAAGGGCTTTTTTTAATTCCAGATTGGCACGCCCGCGGCCCATGTCAAAGAGCGGCCAGTTCAGCGAAGGGCCAAGGGACCAGGTACCGCTGGCCTGATTAAAGACTGAATTCAACGTGTTGTTTTGCAGACCAAGGCTGCCGGTGATGGTAAATTTGGGCAAGAGATCGGCCTTGGCCACACCGATCCGGGCAGTGGCGGCATGGATCTTCGCTTCTGCCCGGCGGATGTCCGGCCTCTGGCTGATAAGATCCGAAGGCAGGCCGAGCGGCACAGTCGCTATGGCCACGGGCAGGGTGGCATCTGGAGTCAGTTCTGCCAGCAGGGTGGAAGGTTCTCCGCCCAGCAGCAGGCTCAGGCTATATATCGTTTGCCGCACCTGCGCCTCAAGCAGCGGGATCTGCCCGGCCGTGGTGGCGGCGAGCGCCTCTGCCCGCACCACATCAAGCCTGCTGACAAAGCCTGCGCTCAAACGCTTACGAGTCAGATCGACGCTGCGTTCCTGGGCCAGCAGGTTCTGGCGGGCAATGGCGAGCCGCTGTTGCAGGGACCGCAGATACAGATAGTTGCCGGCTACCTCGGCGCTCAGACTCACCAGCAGATCGCGGCGGTTTTCCACGACCGCATCAAGATCCGCTC
>CAITDH010000330.1 GCA_903891045.1 uncultured Desulfobulbaceae bacterium
GGTAGTAGATGCAGACAGCAAGCACTGCTTCCTGAAATATTGTTTTTCTGATTTGCCCAATTCACACAATATTTCAATCGGAAATCATCAAAACACTAATGATCTCTGACTTAATTTGTGGTACAAGTATCAGAGGTGGGTCAATGTTCGATCCTTAACTCAACTATTATTATCGGCCTTTTTGGAATATTGTTTCTGGAGTATGCAAGGAAAGTGTTCACAGCGAATTTTGAGAGCAATATTACTATCTCTGACCGTCTTAAGTTCGCTGTCATCAACTAACATTAATAATAAAGGAGGGTATTACAATGTCTCAACTTTTAGATCTACTAGGCAGTAAGTATCCCATTATACAAGGGCCCATCGGCGAATTGAACGACCCGAAAATGGTGGCCGCTGTGTCCGAGGCTGGCGCATTTGGAATGTTGGCTTTGGGCTTTGTCACTGATTTGGCCAAGATCAAGCAGTTGATCGCCGAGGTCAGGGCGCTTACAGACAAACCTTTTGGTGCCAATCTAATGATCGCCATGAACCCCAGCAACGAGGTTATCCTTGAGGTTCTGGCCAAAGAGGGCATCAAAACCGTGACTACCTCGGCCGGTTCACCGAAAAAAATCTATCCCAAAATCAAAGAGCTAGGCATGAAGGTACTTCATGTTACCTTGGCAGCACCATTGGCCGTCAAGGCAGCTGAAGCGGGTGCGGACGGAGTGATCGTATCAGGAACAGAATCAGGCGGTCTGCGTACTACCGGGCCAGAATCCACAAACATGATCTTGATCCCTCTTGTTTGCGACATGGTCAATGTGCCAGTTGTGGCCGCTGGTGGGATTGCCGACTGCCGCGGATACCGAGCTGCCTTGGCTCTCGGTGCTCAGGGCGTTCAGATTGGGACCGCTCTTTTGGCTTCCGAAGAAAGTCCAGCTTCACATGCTTGGAAAGAGGCCATTATTGCTTGTGGTGATGCCAGTACGACGCTACTGCCCATGGGTGGCATGGCTATGCGGACAATCATCAACCCCAAGATGGGACAACTCATTGCCTCAGATGCTGACCTCACCAAGGAATATAACATGATGAACGCCGGCCAGGCATGGCAAAAAGGGGATTTCGATTTGTTTCCAGCCGGTGCAGGCCAAGTAAGCGCCCTTATCAGGAGAGTCAAACCCGTCAAAGAAATCATCGAAGAAATGGTTTCCTGATGTCCACGGAAGCTAGATCCATTTATTATCAGGACATGTCCTGTGTCTATAGGCGTATGGAAGACAAACGGGAAAGGAAGACACTGCTGACCGGGGCTATGCCCCGGCAATTGATCTCGCTCGTTAAAAGATTTCAAACAGAAAGCATAAAGATTGCAAAGAATTTCTGCCTAGATAGTTGTAGATGGGGGACGGTGATTCTGTTGATTCAGTAATTGTTTTTTTTTGTATGCCTTCCTGAAATCAACAAAAAGTCAAGCCCGGCAAAAATGCTTGCCTTCAAGTAGTTATCAATAAAATATCCTATTGCCTCATAAATAAATGTTACCGGGAGAAGAGTGATTTTAGGCCATGATATCCATCCCAAACGTTGCCGGGATCAAACTGCACTACATGGTGCAGCAATTCCATCCTGATGACGAGAGGCTTTTCCCTCTCTATGAGATGGTGATCGAAAAGAAAAAAAGACTCCTGCTGCATGTGGGAA
>CAITDH010000331.1 GCA_903891045.1 uncultured Desulfobulbaceae bacterium
CCCTCGCTATGCTCTCCCCCCTTTGAAAAAGGGGGGTTGAGGGGGATTTTTAAAACGTATCGGCAAATGTGTTTTTAATCTGACAAAAAATAAGCGGAGGGGAGATGTCGTTAGTCCATTTCTCAATCAAGATGGGCCCGCGAAGGCAAGTATGGTGGAGGATTTTATTACGATGAGCGAGTACCTTGGCATCTCCCTCCCTGAGGGAGAACAGCGCATCCCCTTCCAGCCCGGGACCTCGGTCCGGGATATCCTCGACACCACTAAACTGCGGGTGCGCTCGTCGTGCGGCGGGGTCGGCGCCTGCGGCCAATGCCGGATCCGGATTGAAGAGGGAGAGGTGACGCCGCCGACTGCCACTGAGGTGAACCGGCTGGGGCGTGAACTTGTCGGGCTGGGGTTCCGGCTGGCCTGCCAGGTGAAACCCTTGCGGAATGTGCGGATAACCATTGACGACCCGGCACCGGGCTCCAACTGGCGATCGCTGAACGAAACCGCATCGCTGGCGGATGCATCCGGCAGTGATGCGGGGAGGATGGCGGAGAGGAGCGGTTATGGGGCTGCCGTTGATCTCGGCACCACCCAGATCCGGGTTTCTCTCCTCGACCTTACCACCGGCAGACGGATCGCCGGACGCTCAGGCCTGAATCCTCAGGGGACCTTCGGGGCTGATGTCCTGACCCGCTTGCTGGCCGCCTCGGAGTCGGACGGTCGTGCCAGGGAGCTCGGGCGGCTGGCCGTTGATGCCATCGGCGAGGCGCTTCTCGATATTGCTGGGCGGGAAGGCGTGGATCTGCGCCGGATCAGCAGCCTGGCCATTGTCGGCAACACCGCCATGCTCTGCCTCCTGGCCCGGAAAAATCATGGACTGCTGCTCTCTCCCGACAACTGGACGCGGGGGGTTGACTGTTGTCCCGAAGAAACAAAGGGCTGGTGGGCAGGCTGGGGTCTGGCTGCCGAAACCCATGTGGAACTGGTGCAGCCACTGGCGGGCTTCGTCGGCTCCGACCTGCTCGCCGGTCTGGTGGCGACCGGTCTGACCGCAGGCCAGGCCGGGTCCCTGCTCATCGATTTCGGCACCAATTCCGAGATGGCGCTCTGGGATGGCGAAGTTGTCTGGGTCACCTCTGCGGCCGGCGGACCCGCCTTTGAAGGGTGTGGGATCAGCTGCGGCATGCCGGCTACGCCGGGGGCCATCTACCGGGCGGCAATGGCGGACGATGCCTCGGGATTTGTCGGCAGCGTCATCGGCGGCGGTCAGGCCAGGGGGCTCTGCGGTTCCGGACTGGTAGACATCATTGCCGCCCTGCTGAGGACTGGAGGACTGAAAAGCAACGGCAGGTTTTCCCAACCTGTCACCGGCCAGGGGCTGATGCTGGGCAAGGGACTTGCCGGAATTACGCTGAAGAACCAGGACATCGATGCCTTGCAGCGGGCCAAGGGTGCCATCGGCGCAGGCGTGCAGTGCCTCCTGGCCCAGGCGGGCATGGGGGGTCAGGATCTGCAACGGATCTGTGTCTGCGGGGCCTTCGGCAACCATCTGGATATCGGCAACGCCCAGGAGATAGGGCTGTTGCCTGTCATCCCGGCCGAAAAGATCGAGCTCTGTACCAATGCGGCGCTTCTCGGCTGCGAGCGGATGCTGTTTGCCCCTGACGGGACAGCCATGCTGGAACCGTTGAAGGAAAAGTGCCGGATCATCAACTTGTCCCTGGTCTCAGGGTTTGATGACCGCTTCATTGAAAACCTGTATCTTAAACCCATGCCGATCGTATAAAATTAAAGGAGGGTGGATATGCTGGACAAGATCATCAAGGAATACAATGAGGCCATCTACGACACCGACCGCGACCGGGCACTCATGGTCGTCCATCAGGCTGTGGAACAAGGGGTCTCCCCTGAAGACGTGGTGTTTAAAGTGGTCTTGCCGGCCTTGGACCTGATGGTCAAGGCGATCAGCGAGAACATGGATGCCAACCTGGCCCAGCACTTCATGACCGCCCAGATTGCGGACACGGTGACGGCGGAGATGATCGCCAAATTCAAAAAGGTCCCGGCGGTGGTCGGGACGGTGGTTATCGGCACCGCCCAGGGCGACATGCACTCGCTCGGCAAGCGCATCGTCATCGGCTGCCTCAAGGCCCGCATGATCGACGTCACCGACCTTGGGGTCAATGTGACGCCGGAACATTTCGTGGACGAGGCGGTCGGCAGAAAGGCGCAGGTGATCGGCATCTCCGCCATGATGGTCCATACCGCCCGGGGCGAGAACGGCAGCCTGGCGGTGCGGCGGCTCCTGCAAGAGAGGGGGCTTGAGGATAAAATACGGATCATCGTCGGCGGCGCGCCTTTCCGCTTTGATGATGGGCTCTACCGGACGGTGCAGGCCGATGCCTGGGCCAGCGATGGAGTAACCGCAAGCAAGGTGGTCGCCGACCTGGTCAAGGAGGTGCGCCAATGATTACCGGTATGGATAGACTCGTCGCCGCCATCAAGGGAGAGAAATCCGACCGCATCCCGGTCTTCTGCAACCTGATCGACCAGGGCCCCAGGGAGATGGGCTTGACCCCCCAGGAATACTATGCCAATGGCGACTATGTGGCCGAGGCCCAGCTCCGGATGCAGGCCAGGTACGGCTATGACAATGTCTGGAGCCTGTTTTACGTCGGCAAGGAGGCGGAGCTGCTCGGCTGCAAGAAGATCCTCTACGACAAACACGGTCCCCCCAACGTCGAAGAGTTCGTGATCAAGACCTATGACGACATCGACCGGCTCGAAGTCCCTACCGACCTGACCCAGCACCCTGCCTTTGCCGAGGAGCTGAAATGCTTAGCCCTCCTGAAGCGGGAGGCGGGTGGCAAGTCGCCGATCTGCGCCTATATCTCATCCTCGATGACCTTGCCTGCCATGCTGATGGGCATGGAGAAATGGATGGAACTGCTCTTCTTCGGCCCTGCCGAGCCACGGGAGGCGCTGCTCGCCAAGTGCCACGATTTTTTTGTGAAGGAGGTCAAGGCCTACCGGGATGGCGGCGCAGACGTCCTGGTCTACTCCAACCCCTTCGGCTCCACCGATACGGTGCCGATGAAATACTTCCTGGAGCACTCCCTGCCCTGGATCGAAAAGGACATCGCGGCGGTGGGTACGGCGGGCATGGTCTATTACTGCGGCATGTCCAGTTTTAATAAGGTGATCGATATTGTGCTCGCGCGGACCGGCCTCGGTGTCTACTACCTGAGCCCGCTGGACGATATCGCCGAAGGCAAGAGGATTATCGCCGGTCGCGGTCTTACCTGCGGCGTCATCAACGACATCAGGCTCATCGACTGGGGTCGGGATGAGATCCGGGCCGAGGTCAAACGGATGATAGAGGCCGGCATGCCCGGCGGCAAGTTCCTCTTTGGCACCGGGGTCATGCCCTATGATATCCCGGAAGCAAACATCCGGGCCATGCTGGAAGCTGCCTATGAGTTCGGGAGGTATGATGATGACAAATAGACTACTACTGATGGGCTGCGGTATCTTGAAGCATGAGGTCAGATACCTGATCGACAAAAACCAGTGGCCGGTCGATACCCAATTTTTCGATTCGGCACTGCACTGCGAATTCGACAAGCTCGCACACTGCCTGACCACAGGCTTGGCCAAGCAGGCGGGGAGAGAGATCGTGGTGTTTTACGGCACCTGTCATCCCCTGATGGATCGGATGCTTGACGAGGCCCATACCTTCCGCACCGAGGGCCAGAACTGCGTCGACATGCTCCTCGGCAATGAGCTCTTCACCAGGGAGCTGCTGGCGGGCGCCTTCTTTTTGATGGAGGAGTGGGCGCAACGCTGGGAATATGTCGTGATCAAGAGCTTTGGCACAACGAACTGGGAGGTAATCCGGGAGATGTTCGCCGGCGACCGCACCTACCTGCTCTGCCTGCGAACGCCATGTTCAGGTGACTTCAGCAAAGAGGCCGAGGAGGCCGGCCGACTGGTGGGGTTGCCGCTCAGGTGGCTGGACGTGGGCCTTGAGCACCTGGAAGCTGTACTGGAGGCGGCTATTACCCGCAAATTGAAGGAGACAGCATGCCGGAGATAACCAATATTGCCCAAGACGAGCTGGCGCGATGCCAGGAGCGGACCAGAAGGCTGGCCAAGGATAAATCGTATCTGCAGCTGGTCAACAACCTGATGATGCAGCTGAGCCAGGCGAGGGGTGTTGAGAGCGTGGTCGAAAACATGCTCAGACTCCTGCTCGACAACCTGGGTGGCTCAAACGTCTCGGTCTATTATTTCGTCGGTACCGAGCTCTACTGTGCCGATGTCTATGGGCGCAAGGTCACGATCGAGACCTTGGATGACGAGATGGTCAAAGCTGTGTTCGACAGCCGTGAGTTGATTGAGGTCGAGCACGATTTCGAGCAGACCAAGATGCTGACCCCAGAATTTACCAAGGCGTGCACCTGGGCCATCCCGCTCCTGGTCGGCAGCGATCTGGTCGGCGTGCTGAAGCTGGAAGGCACATTGCTGGCGTACAGGGAGATACGGCAATACCTGGAGCCGTTTTTCCAATACTCCGCCCTGATCCTGAAAAATGAAATATCCAGTTACGCCATCTTGCAAAAGTCCTACAACGAGTTGACCGCGACCAACGCCCGGTTGTCCGACGAGATCAGGCAACGCGCAGAGACGGAAAGTTCTCTCCGTATCACCCAATTTGCGGTTGACCATGCCTCGGATTGCCTTTTCTGGATAACTCATGATGCCCATTTTGCCAATGTCAACGACTCGACCTGCCGCCGTCTGGGCTACAGCCGTGATGAACTTCTCAAGCTTACCGTGTTCGACGTTGATCCCGACTTCCCGCCGGCGGCCTGGGTCGCTCATTGGCAGGAGCTAAAGGAGCGTAAGGCCTTTACCATCGAGACCAAGCATAGGATGAAAAGTGGCGAGATATTCCCGGTCGAGGTCACGCTCAATTATGTCGAATACGAGGGCGCTGCCTACAACTTTGCCTTTGCCCGGGACATCAGCGACCGGAAGCGGGCTGAAGAGGCCTTGCAGTCGGCCAATCAGAAATTAGAGGGAGCCGTTGCCGAGCGGACAGCGGAACTCGAGACAACCCTTGCCCAATTGCGAGAGGAGCTTGCAGAGCGCCGGCGGCTGGAGGAGAAACTCCAGATCACCCAGTTTTCAGTGGACAGTTCGGCCGATGTCATTTTCTGGGTCAGGGCGGACGGCTCCTTTGCATACTGGAACAAGGCGGCATGCGACCTGCTTGGCTATTCGAGCCAGGATTTTGGGCGGCTGAAGGCCTTTGACTTGAATCCCGAACACCAGGGGGCGGCCTGGCTGGCGCACTGGCAGGAACTCAGGCAACAGGGGGCTCTCCGCTTCGAGACTCTCCTTGCCAGGAAAGACGGGGTGAAGGTCCCGGTCGAGATAACGGCCAACCATTTCGAATTCAACGGTCAGGAGTACAACTGCGGTTTTGTCCGTGACATCAGCGAGCGCAAACAGATGGATGAGGAGCTGACGAAACACCGTGAACACCTCGAAGAACTGGTGGAGGTACGGACGGCGGAGATTGAGAAAAAGAAGGCCGAAGTCGAAAGGCTGAACAAACTGTTTGTGGGTCGGGAACTGCGGATGATTGAGCTCAAAGAAAAGATCAGGGAACTGGAGAAGAAAATCGGTGCATAGCGCGTCCTTGCAGTCTGGTGAACGTAAACCCGCTTATTTTTTTCAACTCATAAAAGTTGTACTTGTGAGTTGAATCCGTGATGCCGCCATGGTTCATCGTCCCTCGGGAGGATGGTGCAATCTTCCTTTCCTTTTCATAGCTATTCAGGTGATCCCTGTCTCACCCCTTTATGATTGACACCCATCGGATAAAGATTATTTTTAAAGAAATGAAATCATCTCAAATTGGGGGCAGATATGGAAACCACAGGTATCTCCGGTTCAAAGGTTTTTAGTGGTGGTTCTGTTTTGAAGACAGCAAACGAACAGCCACGGTTAGCAGGTGAGCTCATCAGTAAAACTGTTGAGGGCATGATCCAGAACCAATATGCTCAGGCCTCTGCGCAACCGGTAGATGTCTCCGCCATTACGGGAACAGGAAAGATTATAAATACAACCGCATGACCGCATCGCCGAGAATTCATGCGGTGCGGAACTGGTTATTGTTTTGCGCCTGCTTCGACAAGAATTTTTTCAACCTCTTTGTGCCCCCTTGTCTGGGCAAACTGTAATGCATTCGAAGTTGGTTTGGCGCCTTTTGATAACAGGAATTTTACCATTTCAATCTGGCCTCTACCGGCGGCTAATCCAAGGGCGGCTCCGCCTCCAGCGTTAACATCCATTCCGGCCTCGAGAAAAAGTTTAACGGCAGTCATGTCGCCAGCCCCAGCGGATGTAGCGAACTGTTGCTCGGTGTACTCGATCCCCATCTGCTTTATCTCTTTCCTTGCCTCTACAGGGGTTGCGGCAGCGGCCATATTGGCCAAAAAAAGAATCAAGATGGCGAGGGCTGTGATCATTGAAGATAACATTTTGTAAAGTGCCTCTATAGGAAACTCAGCTATCACCTTCCTGGACTCCCAGCTATGCGGGAGTAATGCAGCATATAATGCTATATGGCTCTGTCTTATTTTCAGTTAAACCGGAACATGAGCCAAGCAGGCGTTGAGCAAACGCATTGGTAGCTCATATTCCCAGAAACGGCGATTAAAC
>CAITDH010000332.1 GCA_903891045.1 uncultured Desulfobulbaceae bacterium
CCGGCAAAGAGAAAGAGGATGTTGAGGACCATGGCCCCATTGGCAATGACTCCGGAGAGATGATAATAAACCATCATGAAGACGATAACCAGAAGCGTGCCAAAGATACCTGCGGTCAACCCCTTGTGGATGGAGTCCTGGCCAAGGCTGGCGCCGACCGTCAGGTTCTGGATAATATCAACCGGCGCCGGCAGGGCGCCGACCCGCAGGATAATGGCCAGGTCTGTTGCCTCTTCATGGCTGTAACGGCCGGATATCTGAGCTGATCCCCCCATGATCTTTTCCCGGATGGATGGGGCAGAGCGGACAACGTCATCAAGGACAATAGCCAATTGCCGGTTGACACTTTTTTCGGTAATATGGGCAAAAACCTTGCCGCCCCGACCGGTGAAGTCAATGCTGACATAGGGCTCATTGAACTGGCCGCCGATGCGTACCTGGGCATTCTTAACCATGTCACCAGTCATCAGGGTCTGATTTTCGAGCAGCAGGGGACGGATGATCTCCTGGCCGGTCTGCTTGTCTTTATCCTTTTCAAAATAAATCTCTGTGTCTGGCGGCAGTCGGTTCTGCAGGGCACGGTTGAGCTTTTTCCGCCCTTCATTGTCGGCCCATTGGCCATTTTTCTTGGCCTGATCAATTAAATCCTGCAGGTTGATACCCGCCGTTTCTGCCACCAGTTTAAATTCAAGCTGGGCGGTTTCACCCAGAAGTTTCATCGCTCGTTTTGGGTCCCTGACCCCAGGGAGCTGGACGACAATCTCGTCAGTACCCTGACGGATGATTGCCGGTTCGGCAACACCGAACTGGTCAATCCTGTTTCTGATAATCTCCAGAGATTGATCGACGGCGTGGGTGCGGATGAAGGTGATCTCTGAGTCTTTCAGCTTCAGGGTGATTCGTGGAAATGAACCCTCTTTGGCTTCTACCTGCACATTGATATTAGGAAAATCATTTTTGATCAGATCTTTGACGGTCTCTACGGCACCGGTATTGGGCAGGGTAAAGATAATGGTTCCAGGCTTGCCTTCGCTTCGTACGGCGGTGATGGACTTTTCCTTGAGACTGTCTTTCAGATCGGTTGCAGCCAGCTCCAGAGAGTTTTCTTCAGCTTTTTTCAGGTCAACCTTCAGCACCAGATGCATCCCTCCCTGCAGGTCAAGGCCGAGACGTAATCCTTCCGGCGCCATATATTTTTTCCACCAGTCCGGCGTTGCCGAATAAAAGGAGGGAACGATGGTGATGACGGAAAGGATAACGAGAAACAGGAGTGTGCCGATCTTGAGCTTGAGTGATGTGTTCATTGACGTCCCTGAAATTTCTTCTATAAAAAAGATAGATGATGAATGAAGATTGAAGAATAAGTTAAGTGAAGGTGTTCGTGCAGCGATTATACAGTACTGCATGAATCTTGCAAGTTTTGCTCACAGTTTGGTCTCTGTTTTATGTTTTTCTGTTGATTGCCGTGGCCAGGCAGGCAGCGCCAAAACCATTGTCGATGTTGACCACGCCCAGTCCTGGCGCGCAACTGTTGAGCATGCCAAGCAGGGCGGCAAGTCCGCCAAAACTTGTTCCGTAACCAATTGACGTGGGAACCGCAATGACCGGACAGGCCGTAAGACCGCTGACGACACTGGGCAGTGCCCCTTCCATCCCGGCTACCACGATAATGACGGTGGCTGTGTGCAGCAGGCCCTGATGATTCAGGAGGCGATGCAGGCCGGCGATCCCGATGTCATAGAGGGTTTGCACTGAATGCCCCAAGGTCTCTGCGGTGACCCTGGCCTCTTCTGCTACCGGGATGTCGGAGGTTCCGGCACAGATAATGAGAATGAGTCCGCGGCATCTCTCGGGATCCGGTTCTTTTTTATTCCCGGTCAGCATCCTGGCCTGGGGATGATAGTGAACTTCCGGCAGAGATTCTTGGACAACAGCTGCCTTGACCGCATCCACCCGGGTTGCCATGAGCAGGGATGATCGCTTAAGAAGGGTGGTGGCAATGGTGATGATTTGTTCCGGGGTCTTGGATGCCCCGTAAATGACCTCCGGGATCCCGGTACGCAGGCAGCGATGATGGTCCAGGCAGGCATCCTCAATCATCTCTGACGGGAGATGCTTCAGTTGCCAGACGGCATCATCAACGCTGCATTGCCCATTCTGTACCAGGTGGAGAAGTTGGGTCAGTTGATCCGGATCCATGGCGCTTTATCGTGCTTCACTGTTTATAGGGGGAGATGGAGTGGTTTAAGAATTTTTTGTCTCTAAAAATTTTTTGACCTTCCGTCTATCCACCTGAGTCGTTCCGACGTTTTTTATTTCTCTTGGGAGCTGGGCTGAAAAAGAGAGATACTGTCTTGCACGAATGATTTCATTTTTGTAAAAGGATGTTTATCATGGGAACAGAATAAGGTAAAGGCTTTGTCGTGGTTTGTTGTGAAGAAAAGATTATTCTCAAGAAAGTTATGTTATCAGGAGTGACGAATGAGTGAAGAACGCCTGCCCGCCTATATCCAGTATCTGCAGCAGAATAGTAGTTATCCTCATGCCGTGGAAGGAGTTCAGCTTCTCCAGACCCATATCTCCTTTATCCTGCTTACCGGCGATTTTGTCTATAAATGGAAGAAACCGGTGAATTTTGGTTTTCTGGATTTTTCTAACCTGGAGAAGAGGAAATATTATTGTGAGCAGGAGTTTATCCTTAATCGTCGTCTCTGTCCTGATCTGTATCTTGATGTGGTCACGGTCAATCGTGAGGGCGGTCAGTATGTTCTGAATGGCAGCGGCGAGGTGGTGGAATATGGGGTGAAGATGGCCCGTATGCCGGAAGATCGGATGATGTCTCAGGTGATTGGTGCCGGTCAGTTGGATCGCGGCCAGATTGACCGGATCATTGATGTGCTCGTTCCCTTTTATCAGCGGGCTGATGGGACGGAAGCCATCTGGGAATTCGGGCGTGCCGCTTCTGTTGCTGTTAATGTCCTGGAAAATTTTGATCAGACCGAATCTTTTGTGGATCAAGGGGCGCTCAGTCGTGGCCAGTTCCTCCAGATTGGCGATTATGCCCGTGCCTTCCTGCAAGATGAGCAGCGTTTTGAGCGCCGCCGGGCAGCAGGGAAGATCCGTGATTGTCATGGCGATCTCTATTCTGCCAATATCTGTCTGGCTGATCCGGTCTATATCTTTGATTGCATTGAATTTAACGAGCGTTTCCGTTATTCGGATGTGGCGGCCGATGTGGCCTTTCTGGCCATGGATCTCGATTTTCATGGTCTTGATGATCTTTCTGCTTATTTTATCGATCATTTTGTCGAAGCATCAGCAGATCCCGGTCTTATGGAGATGCTTGATTTTTATAAATGTTACCGGGCCATGGTGCGGGGCAAGATAAATCTCTTTACGGCCAGTGATCCGGCGGTTGATGCGTCTGTGGTTGCGCGGTGCAAGGAACATGCGGCCCGTTATTTTGTCCTGGCCCAGAAATACGCCATGAAGGCGGGTGGCTGAAGTGGTGGCTGCCGGTAAGGTGCTGGTTTTTTTTGGGATGATTGCCACCGGCAAGAGCTATCTGGCGGCTGCCTGGGCCAGGCATCATGGTTGTGCCTATTATAACTCCGACCGGGTTCGCAAAGAGCTTGCCGGCCTTGTCCCTGAGAGCAGGCAGACGGCGGCAGTGGATCAGGGGATTTACAGCCGCGAATTTTCCCGCAGGACCTATGGTCAGTTGTTGATCCTGGCAGAGCGGGATCTGGATGCAAATCCCGGGGCCTGTGTGGTTCTTGATGGATCGTATCAGGCTCGTGGTGAACGGCAACGGGTTCAGGAAAGCTTGGCAGGCAAGGCCAGGGTGCTTTTTGTGCATTGCATCTGTCCTGAAGAGGTAATGCGCGAGCGAATGGAACAACGGCAACAGGATCCGCAGGCGGTGTCTGATGGCCGTTGGGAGGTTTATCTGCAACAGAAGGCGAGGTTTGAGCTGCCAAGTGAGCTGAGAGCAGATCAGTTGCTAACCATAGACACCAACCAGGCCCTTGACGCGCTCCTGATTTTGCTTGATAAGTGGGTGATGAGGGTGGACGCAGGCTGTGGCGTAATCTTGTAACAGACCGGCAATAGATCAAAGAGAGACTCAGAAAAGGGGTTTAACGTGTATAACCGTATTTATATCTTGCGATTTCCCAAGCAGACCAGCAATGAGCCGATTATCTACCAGTTGGTGAAGCAGTATGATGTCGAGTTTAATATCCTGAAGGCAGATATCTTGCCGCAGCGGGATGGGCTTATGATTCTCGAATTAAAAGGAAACAAGGCCAATGTCGGAAAAGGGCTTGAGTATCTGGAAGAGCGGGGGGTCAAGGTTGAGCGCCTTGCTGCCAGTGTTCGCCGGGATGATGAAAAATGCTTTCAGTGCGGGGTTTGCACTGGTGTCTGTCCGGTGGGCGCCTTGTCGCTGCATCGACCAGACATGGCCGTGCTCTTTGATCCGGACAAATGTACAGGATGCAGTTTATGTGTTCCCATCTGCCCAGTTAGGGCCATGGAGCTCTCGTTGGGGCAAGACGCCGTACTGGCTGAAGAGATACTTTCCTGAAAAGAATGTTAAGAGATTGTGCTAAGTATGACAATGGCTTTCGATAGACGGATTGAGATAGATACACAACATTGGGTATTAGAAATCTACCGGAGGTATCAGTGGAAAAGTCTTGGAAAGAAGCCATAAAGACAGTGCTCGCGGAATCAGAAATTCCACTGCACTATACAGAAATATCAGAATTAATCTTGTCTCGCGGTTACTACGAGACAGATGGTGCAACTCCTGCAGCAACAGTAAGCGCACAATTGGCGTCTTCGATAAAACATGATGGTGAGAAATCGCCATTTATGCGTGTTAGTAAAGGTGTATTCGCACTCAAAAATTCACCGGCAGCAGTAATCGTTTCGGCATCAACTCCAAGTTTCAAACAAAAGAAATTAGAAACTCTTGCTGAAGCGGATGTGGAATTATCTGACTCAATCATTCACTCCTTCGGCATGTATTGGCAACGGGATCTTGTTGTATGGCGCAAAGATCCAAAAATGTATGGGAAACAACAGGCGCTTTCCAAGCCAGTAGATTTTGGAAAACAGAAAGGCATTTACATTCTTTACGACCATCATACCGTAGTCTATGTCGGACGCTCCATTGACCGCCCGTTGGGCAAACGCCTTTTTGAGCACACAGTTGATCGCTTGGGCAGTCGCTGGAATCGGTTTTCATGGTTTGGCTTGCTTGACGTCACCCAAGAAGGCAGTCTTCGAGAAGCTGCCCTCAACACCTCCCTTGCCAGTCTCATCGCAACACTGGAGGCCCTGCTCATTGAGGCACTTGAACCGCCGCAAAATAGAAAGCGCGGCGATGACTTTTCCGCTATCGAATACATTCAGGATATTGACCCCGAGCTCAAGGAAAAAGAAATTCAAAATACGCTTCGGTCGATTGAACAAAAAATGCGGGGTGGTTCGTAAAAAATTCCACCTTGCGGACAAGTGAGATGGGCTGGCAACTTTCTTTGCTTCAGCCAGTTTTTATCTTGCTGTCGTCCTTGCTTGTGTGGGGAATGATACTTGCAGTGGTCATGTCTTCGCCATATTGGTGATATTTGGCTCCTCGCTGTTTTAGGTGGGTAGTGGTTGATAAAGCTGTTTGAGAAATGATATTTTTTTGCATTATGAGAGATACA
>CAITDH010000333.1 GCA_903891045.1 uncultured Desulfobulbaceae bacterium
CGTTAATGAAGGTCTTCAAAAAACAGGACGATTTCAGGCTATTTGATATCTACCTACATATACTCGCTCTCTAAATTGAATCATGTAACGTAATAAAATGTACTTCTATAAGAAGTTGCCTTTTTCACATAATTTATGTACGCAAAGTCTAAATATAAAAATGGTGTTTGAAAATGGTTAACAAATATTGCCGAGTCAAAGATATGCACAGGAGAAGATATTTCGTTAATATCACACAAGACGTTAATTGCACTCTTTGACATTCAGGCATATTCCATTTTCATGGATATCCAAGGATTTGCCAATGCATTAGAAAAATTAAAAGATTTTTTACATTCAATTCGCTACTCGACAAATGCTGATCTTGGTAGTTTGAAGATATATTCATATATTTTATCTGACTCAATTGTTTTGGTACTTGGCTGCAAGGTTTTGAACGGTAAGCTTCAGTTATTACACAATAATCTTAAATGGTTTTTAGGTACATGCTCAATGGTAATGGGCATATCAATGACAAAAAACTTCCCATTAAGAGGAGCTATTGGTGCTGGAAACTTCTATATGAATGATGGGATTATGATAAGTGATGGCTTGATAAATGCTCACAATTATGAAACAAAGCAAGAATGGTATGGTGCTGTTTTAACACCCGAAGCACTCGCCCTTATTGAAAAGGAGCATATTGATATTTCATCAGATGATTTTTCAAATTTTATTAAATATGGTAAAATTCCTTGGAAGGAATTTTCTAAAGAAAATAATGATATACAAATACTACCTCCTGAAGAGTCTTATTTTATAAAGCCACATTTTTATAACCATAATTGGAAATCATATTTACCTGAATATTTTAATAAAAAAGATAGAATACGTAATAGTGATTGCTTATATTCTACAATGAATTCTGTTTCATCCATATCATAATAGATGATCCTTTAAGGACACCAGTCAATTTCCCTTTAAGAATGCCCTTAAAAATCAATTCTCAATACGTGATCCAGCTTTAGATTCTTAGAGTGACAAAAAACGGCAAGAAAATTTCTTAATTCCCCAACTCTCTCTGATCGAGCACAGCGGGTTGAAAAGCAACCTGTTCCTCTTTGCCGGGTAGCTCAGTAACAACTATCGCCCCATGCTCCTTCAACCAATGTACAACCCCAAGCACCAGACGTTCCGGGGCCGAGGCCCCGGCAGTCACCCCAACACTTGCATGACCATGCAACCATTCCGGATGGATATATGTCTCATCATCAATCAGATATCCTATCATTCCAGCCCTGACTCCAACCTCCCGTAACCTGTTGGAATTGGAACTACTTTTTGAGCCAACTACCAGAAGAATATCCGTCTTCTCCGCCAATTCCTTCACCACGTTCTGGCGATTCTGGGTGGCATAACAAACATTTGAACGCGGACCTCTGATGGCAGGAAAACGCTGTTCCAGCTTTGCCCTGATCCCGGCAATATCGCTCTGACTAAGGGTGGTCTGAGTGACATAGGCAACCCGCTCGGGATCAACAACCTGCACATTCTCCGCCTCTTCCTCCGAGGCAATAACATGCACCCGGCCCACAACCCGGCCGGCAACGCCCTCCACCTCCGGATGCCGATGATGGCCGATAATCAGGACTTCACATCCATCAGCATGATATTTTTCCACCATTCGGTGAACGCTACTCACTAGGGGACAGGTGGCATCAATAGTCCGCAGACCAAGTTCCTGCGCCTGTTGCTCAACAGCCACCGAAACCCCATGAGCGCTGAAGATACAGACCGCCCCCTGCGGAATATCGGCAAGTTCCACCATAAAGACAACGCCTAATTTCTCCAACTCCTGGACGACGTGTTTGTTATGGACGATCTCATGAAGCACATAAATCGGCGGCCCATACTGCTCAAGGGCCAGTCTCACCGTGGCAATGGCCCGCACCACACCGGCACAAAAACCTCGGGGATTTGCCAGAATAATCTCTTTCAACATACTCATCAGCCGGGTAAAAAAGGGAAATAAACAGTTAACAATAAAAAATCACAAAATGAGCGTAACAGATGGGAGAGAGAGCTTGCATCACTTTTTACAGGCGACATACCTTTTTTCTTATTTCCAAGCTCTTCTTTTTCTGGTTAGCTGTAAAGATAAAGACTCAATACTCACCTTTCAACTTCTACCTATTAACTTACTCCCATGACTCACTCACAATCGTTCACCGTTACCCAGCCAACCCGCATCCAATTTGGCGTTGGCTGCATCAGCAATCTGGCTAGGACAGTTCAGGATTTTAATGGCAGCAATGTTTTTCTGGTCATCGACCCAGGTCTGGTCAAGGCCGGGATTGTCAACCAGATAACCGCTCCCCTGGAGGCCGCAGCCATCCCCTATACAATCTACGACAGCATCGATCCCGAACCGGGCCTGAAACTTGCCGACAAAGGATACAAACTGGCCAAGACCAAAGGCTGCGACTGTGTGATCGGCGCGGGCGGCGGTTCAGCCATGGATGTGGCCAAAGCCGTGGCCATCCTCTTGACCAACGGCGGCAAGGCTGCTGACTACCTTGGCCTTGACAAGATTCCCAAAGCCGGGGTGCCCAAGATCATGGTGCCCACCTCCGCTGGAACCGGCGCTGAGGTAACCTTCACCGCCGTGTTCATCAATGAAAAAACAGGCTCCAAAGGCGGCATGAACGGCGCCCCACTCTACCCGGAAGCAGCCATCCTCGACCCGGCGCTGACCCTCAGCCTGCCGCCGCGTGTCACCGCCTTCACCGGTATTGACGCCCTGACCCATGCCCTTGAGGCCTACACCTCGACTCAGGCCCACACCATCTCCGAGATGTATTCACTGGAGGCTATCGACCTGATCAGCCGCAATCTTCCAAAGGCCTATGCTAACGGCGCCGACCTCGAGGCCCGTTCTGCCATGCTCATGGGCAGCCTTTTGGGCGGCAAGGCCTTGGCCACTGCCGGCGTCGGTCTGGTTCACGCCATGGCCTATCCCATGGGCGGCATGTTCGGCATCGCCCACGGTCTTGCCAACGCGGTTCTGCTGCCCTACGTGATTGAATACAATCTCATCGGTAACTTGGAAAAATTCGCCACCTTGGCCGCAGTCCTCGGCAAAAAAACCGACGACATGACCACCAGAGAAGCGGCAGAACGCTGCGTGGAGGCCTTGTTTGAATTAAATGCTGATGTGGGCATCCCCGCCACCCTGCAGGATCTCGACATCCCAGCCGATCAGATTCCCGAAATGGCCCGGATTGCCCTGACCGTGACCCGTCCTGTTGAAAACAACCCCCGACAACCAACCCTGGAGAATGTCATCAACGTCTACCAGATGGCCTATGACGGCAACAGCTCTATTTTTTATTAATGATTTTTTAGTAAATTTAGTAAACTACAAAAAAACAGGGCGGATTATCAACATATTGATAATCCGCCCTGTTTTTTCACACTTCCCTTGCCGGCCAGATTTCATCACCACATCCGGTTTCAAAACCTCTGATTTTGATGCCAATGCCAAGCCGTAGCAATAATGTCATCGATCTTTGTATACTTGGGTTGCCAGAGAAGCTGTTGCATGGCAAGCGTACTGTCGGCCACCAGCGTTGCCGGATCGCCAGATCTTGGCGGCGCCGAGGTAAAGGCAATCTTTCTGCCGGTTACCTGTTCGGCAGCATGAATCATCTCCAAAACTGAAAAACCATTGCCATTGCCGAGGTTAAATCCATGAGCGCCATCATTTTTCTCTAAAAAAGACAACGCCAGCAGATGGGCGTCACAAAGATCATTAATATGGATATAATCGCGGACACAGGTGCCATCTGGGGTATTATACTCCCGACCAAAAACCTTGAGTTCTTTTTTTCCAGTCAACAAAGAACAGAGAATATTAGGAAGAAGATGTGTCTCTGGCTGGTGAGATTCACCAATCTCACCACCAGGATCGGCCCCTGCAGCATTGAAATACCTGAGGCTGACAGATCTGAGTCCATACGCCGCATGGTAGTCACGCAGAATATGCTCCATCATGAGTTTGGTCTCCCCGTAAGGATTAATAGGCACCTGGGAATGGAATTCATTAATCCTTTCCTGAAGCGGGTTCCCAAATATAGAGGCCGATGAGGAAAAGATAAATCGGGACACCCCATGATCGCGCATCGTATCAAGCAGGTTCATAGTACCAAACACATTATTGGCATAATAAAGGGCCGGATGAATAACCGACTCACCTACCAGCGATTTGGCGGAAAAATGCATGACCGCATCAAACTGCTGCCGGGAAAAAAGAGCTCCCAGCTCCACAGGGCGCAACAGATCACCCTGCACCAACTCCACTCCACGAGGAACCGCCTTTTTATGACCTGTGCTCAGATTATCAAAAACAACAACCTGATGCCCCTGCCCCGCCAGTATTCTCACCATATGCGAGCCGATATATCCAGCCCCACCACAAATCAGAATATTCATTTATTCACGCCAGTTAAAAAATTATCAGGAACCGTAAAGAAATAACCATTATATTTATGATCATTTTGTTGCGATAGCCACGGATGACATGATGTCGCTTGCAAAGTGGACGCCCCGAAGGAAGTACTGTTAGGATGTAGATAAAGAGCGATCGACTCCTTATACTGGTCACGGCATTTCAAAATTACGATTATTTTTGAACGACAGCTTATCATGCCATGGCCAAGGCCCGTCTCCTCCTGAATATTTAAAAAGCCTTCACCCCCCGGCCCACCCCCACATATTCAAACCCTGCGGCCTGCATTTTCCGGGGAGAATAGACATTGCGCAGATCGATAAACAAAGGTGTCCGCATCAGAGATTTAAGCCGATCAAGATCAAGCGCCCGGTATTGATTCCATTCGGTCATAAGCACAAGAGCATCGGCACCTGTGGCTGCCTCGTAAACGTTATTGACATAGGAAAATTCAGGAAATAATTCCTTCGCCTCTTCCATCCCCTGAGGATCATGCACCTGAATCCTTGCCCCTTTTTCATACAGGGGCGGAAGGATGCTGAGGGCCGGGGCATTACGAAGATCATCTGTCTCCGGTTTAAAGGTCAATCCAAGCACCCCGATAGTTTTACCGGCTACATCACCGCCCAGGGCCTCTCGGATCTTTTTAACCATACCCGCCTTCTGCGCCGCATTAATCTCGATCGCTGAGGCCACTGATCTTGTGGAAACACCATGCTCCTGAGCAATCCGCAATAATGCCAGGATATCTTTTGGGAAACAGCTCCCGCCAAATCCAGGACCGGGGTGGAGAAATTTACCGCCGATCCGACTATCCAGCCCTATAGCCTTGGCAAGATCTACCACATCTGCCCCCACCGCTTCACAGAGACTCGCCATTTCATTGATAAAAGAAAGTTTGATGGAAAGAAAGGCGTTGGCCGCGTACTTGATGAGTTCAGCGGATTCTGGCCCGGTAAAAACAAAGGGTATAGAGAGAAGATATAGAGGATCATAAATTTCCTTCATCACGGTCTGAGCCTTTTCCGAGTCAGAACCAATGACGATCCGATCCGGACTCATGAAATCATTGAGCGCGGCACCCTCTTTTAAAAACTCAGGGTTGGAGACCACATCAAAATCTGCTGCAGGATTTGCCTCCCTGATCAAGCGGGCGACCTGACGGGCAGTGCCAACCGGCACGGTGCTTTTATCAATAATAACAGTATAACCAGTAAGATACGGGGAAAGCTCTTTGACCGCAGCATAGATATAGGTCAGATCCGCATACCCGTCACTACGCTTTGAAGTTGGCGTGCCCACCGCAATAAAGATAGCTGAGGCATTCGGGACACAATCTGTCAGTTCAGTGGTGAAAGCCAGACGACCTTCACTCACATTCTTGGACACCAATTCTGCCAACCCTGGCTCGTAAATAGGAATTTTCCCTTCCAGCAAAGAGTTTATCTTCCCCGCGTCCTTATCCATACAGGTAATATGATGACCAAATTCTGCCAGACAGGCGCCGGTCACCAGACCAACATACCCTGTTCCAATTATAGTAATCTGCATAATATATTTATTCTGTTCCGTTAATTGTTAACAAATGATTCTGTTTCTCACCCAGAATGGAAACGCACAGTGCAGTTACCAAACTGGTTAGCCGGCTCACCATTCTTGCATAAATAACGCCAGACTTGCATTAAATTGCAAGGTATGATAATAATTTCTATTACAACTTCAAACAAATCAAGGGGAGAAATAAAATGACCTTACTTGAAGGATTTCTATGGCTGGCCCTGAACGTGTACCATGAAGCACGTTCCGAGCCACAGATCGGACAGATTGCCATTGCCCATGTGACCCTGAATCGGGCCCAGCAACAAGATATCTCCATCGAAGAGGTAATAAAGCAACCACACCAGTTTCAATGGGTTCGGGGGAAAACGTATTTCCCTAACAATCTTCCTGTCTTTCTTCAATGCATGCAATCCGCATTCATTGCCCTGAACACCAGTGATTTTACTGCCGGCGCGACCCACTTTCATCTTAAAAACAAATCTCCCAAGTGGTCGTCCCATCTAACCTATATCAATCAGTACGGCAGTCACAAATTTTACCGATAATTACTGAGTTGACAAACTATCCACCCAGACTATCTGTCTTTGCCTTAAGGTGGATCCCTTATGCCTTTGCCGCCTGATGCAGGGCCGCTCTCATCTCCGCAAGTCTCTCATCAGTCATCTTGACAGGGATCGGATAAACCAAAGTCCGACCGATCAATTCTGCGGAGACAGGCAAGGATTGCGGATCATAGATTACCCTTCTTTTTCCGCCCGGCTCAAGAAACGGCCACCCACTTTTGGTAACGGTTGCCCCAGCCAGCAGATGCTCCCAGCGGGGATAAAAGTGCCAGGTGTTCTCACCAAAATTGATGGCGCCGGCCTTGTTTTCCCCCAGCACCTTATTCACCCGCTGGCAATGTTCGCGGCTCTCCAGCGAAAAGCAGAAGAAGGTCGCGGAATCGCCCGCCTCATCAACAAGGTGTCGGAACTTGACGCCGGGAATAACCAAGGCCGCCTCTTTCAAGGCCGCCTTGGTTATTTTCTGGGCCGCAATCATGGAATCCAGCTTGGCGAGCTGGGCCAGACCAATGGCGCCCTGCAACTCCATCATCCGATAATTAAAACCGATAAAACGCCGGCCTTCGCCACCACGGGCGCCGGGATTAACCACATGGTCATGGCCATGATCATGATACTCCGACATGGTTCGCCACATTTTTTCATCGGCGGTAATGATCATCCCCCCCTCGCCGGTGGTCATGGTCTTCACCGCGTCAAAGGAAAAGGTGCCGCAGTCACCAAAGGTGCCCAGATGTTGCCCGTTAATCCTGGCCCCCGCGGCCTGGGCCGTATCCTCAAGCACGGGAATGCCATGCTTCTTGGCAATGGCAACGATCTCCTGAATCCGGGCCTGCGCACCCAGCATATGCACCGGAATAATACAGCGGGTCTTGGCGGTGATCTTTCTTTCAAGATCAACCGGGTCCATGTTCAGAGTTGCATCGATCTCCGTAAATACCGGAATAGCGCCGACATCAAGGATCGCCTCCCAGGTGGCGACAAAGGTAAACCCCTGGGTGATGACCTCATCTCCTGGCCCCACACCGAACGCGGCCAGGGCCACCTTCAGGGCCACAGTTCCCGAGGTCACGGCCTGGCCATAGGAGGTTCCACAATAGGCGGCAAATTTTTTCTCAAATTCCAGCACCTTGTACACACCCTTGCGCTGCGCCCCAAACTCATAGCGAAAGAGGACTCCGGTATCAAGGACATCCATAATCTCTTTCTTTTCTTCGGCACCAAAAATCTCATAACCAGGCATTAGCAGGCTCTCCTTAAAAAATAATTTAGATACCCTTTAGATGGCAAGCGTTTCCTTGATGGCATTGCGCTCATCAAGAAGGACAATGGCAGGCTGATAATTGACGGCATCTTCCTCTGAAAAAAACCCATAGGTACAGATAATAACCATATCACCCACCATGCCCTTGCGGGCCGCGGCGCCATTCAACCCGATCACCCCGGCTCCCGGCACGCCAACAATGGCATAGGTGTCAAACCGCTCGCCATTATTGATATTGTAGATATGAACCCGTTCAAAGGGGACAATCCCCACGGCATCCATTAAATTTTTATCAATGGTCAGACTTCCCTCGTAACTCAAGTCAGCTTCGGTGACGGTCGCCCGATGAAGCTTTGCCTTTAACATCTGTCGCAACATGATTTTCTGTCTTCTTCCTATTTTTACAGATCAATCAACCTGGCGTTATCTATCAGACGCACTCTCTCATGCACCTTTATCGCCATGATCAACCTGCTGTTTTCATTTACCGTTTCACAGCGCTCAAGGCTGTCGGCATCAACAATTTCCACATAGTCAACAACACAGCCGGGAACCTGGCTGATATTTCCCTCAATCTCACAGCACAAGACCGCAGCAGACAGGGGGTGAGCTGCGCCCTTCACCTTTGCCCGGGCAAAAAGGATGGCCTGATAAAGGCAAAGGGCCTGTTCCTTCTCACCTTCCGTCAAGTAGCTGTTACGCGAACTCATGGCCAGCCCGCTTGCCTCCCGCACTGTCGGATGACTGACAATCTGCACCGGCAGATCCAGATCGCGGACCATGCGCCTGATCACGGCCAGTTGCTGAAAATCTTTTTCCCCAAAAACCGCCTGATGGGCCTGGGTCTGCTGCAACAGTTTCATGACCACCGTACAGACGCCATCAAAATGGCCGGGCCGGCTGGCTCCGCACAACCCCCTCCCTAACTCTGCCACCCGGATGCTGGTTTGAAACCCGGCAGGATACATATCCGTTGCCGACGGGGCGTAGAGGACATCGACCCCAACGCCAGCGGCAAGTTCGCTGTCTCGTTGCAGATCTCGCGGATAGGCGGCAAGGTCTTCGCCAGGGCCAAACTGAATGGGATTGACAAAGAGACTGACAACCACCCGGTCGGCGCTCTGTCTGGCCCGCCGCATCAAGGCCAGATGGCCCTCATGAAACCAGCCCATGGTCGGCACCAGGGCAATCTTTAATTCCTGATTCCGCCAACCGGCAGCAAGGGCACCAATCTCCGCCGGCTCCTGAACCAGTTTCACTGCATGGCCTTGAGCCTGATGATTTTTTCATCAACTGCTATCTTGGCAGGATCTTTCTGATTCTGATCGGTAAAGGTCGCCACATATTCCTCATACACAGCCAGAGCCTCTTTTCCTTTTCCTTGAACCTCATAGATCCTGGCCAGTCCGGTAAACCCTTCTCCGGCATAACCATCAATCTTCTGCAAGGCTTTATACTCAAGGATCGCGGCATCAAAAGCGCCTGCAGCCTCATTGGCCTGGGCCAGACCAAAGGTCAGCAAGGCGTACAGAGGATCAGCAGCGTTTATGTTTTTTCGCACCGCTCCGTATTGCGCGGCAGCCTCTTTAAACGTTCCCTCCTTCATCAACCCATGGGCAAGCTCGGCACTCGCCCAGTGCGCTGAAGGAGTCCCGGAAAATTCAGCGGCCACACCGACAAGGGCCTTATTCCTTTCCGGCTCAGCCGCTTGCATGGCAAATGCCAGCGCTGCCGACGCCTTCTGGATCCGGTTTGACCGATACGAACTGTACGAGACCAGACCAATAACCACCACACTCACAACAACGGCCCCGATCTGCAGATTCTTTTGATTCCTTTTAACAAACCGGATCACCACAGGGGGCAGATTCAAATGCTCAAGTAAACCACTGCCTGCGCCATGGGAACTCTCCTGAATATGCCGTTTATCAAAGGCGCTCTGTTCTGCCATACCAACCTCCTTTTGCTTTTTGCTTTACCTTTCTCTACAAACATTTTAGGTTCTTATTTCTCTATAGAAACTTTTCTATTTACCCGATAGCGTGCCTCATGTCCATTCCCAAACCATGATGATCTGGTAAAAAGTGCGTATAAAAAACCAACACGAAACTCATAAATAACATGGTCGAGGACATTAAGAAAACACTCTGGGCCACCGCCGACAAGCTGCGCGCCAACATGGACGCTGCCGAATACAAGCACATCGTGCTTGGCCTCATCTTCGTCAAGTACATATCCGACACCTTTCAGACCCGGCGTGATGAGCTGACGCGTCGTTTTGCCGATACCACCGATGACTACTTCCTGCCTGATGCCGATAATACCTTGCTGGCTGAAGAATTGGAAGACCGCGATTACTACAAAGAGGTCAACGTCTTCTGGGTGCCGGAAGCGGCGCGTTGGGAAAGCCTGCGGGCACAAGCCAAGCAGGCCGACATCGGTAAGCGCATCGACGATGCCCTGGCCCTGATTGAAACCGAAAACCCCAAGCTTAAAGGCATTCTTGACAAACGGTATGCCCGCGTTCAACTCCCTGATGGTAAGCTTGGTGAGTTGGTGGACATGGTTTCTACCATCGGCTTTGGAGTGGCCGGGCAGAACGCCCGCGACTTGCTTGGCCAGGTCTATGAGTATTTTCTCGGTCAGTTCGCCAGTGCTGAAGGTAAGCGGGGTGGGCAGTTCTATACTCCGGCTAGTATCGTCAAGACCTTGGTGGCGGTACTCGCCCCGCATCAGGGCCAGGTATATGACCCGTGCTGCGGTTCGGGCGGTATGTTTGTGCAATCGGAAAAGTTCATCGAAGCACACGGCGGCAGGATCGGTGATGTTTCTATCTACGGACAGGAATCCAACCCTACCACTTGGCGGCTGGCGGCGATGAACCTTGCCATTCGCGGCATCGACTTCAACCTTGGGAAAGAACCTGCCGATACCTTTGTCCGCAACCAGCACCCCGACCTGCGCGCCGACTTTGTGTTGGCTAATCCTCCATTCAATATCTCCGACTGGTGGCATGGCAGCCTGGAAGGCGACCCGCGCTGGGTGTATGGCACGCCGCCACAAGGTAACGCTAACTACGCCTGGCTGCAACATATCCTCTATCACTTAAAGCCTGCGGGCCGGGGCGGTATCGTGCTGGCCAACGGCTCCATGTCCTCCAGCCAGAACTCCGAGGGGGACATCCGCCGGGCCATGGTTGAGGCCGACAAGGTGGAAGTCATGGTCGCCATGCCGGGCCAACTGTTCTTCAACACCCAGATCCCCGCCTGCCTCTGGTTTCTCGTCAAGCAAAAGAGCAAGCGCCAGGGTGAGGTACTATTTATCGATGCCCGCAAACTCGGCACCATGATCAGCCGGGTGCAGATCGAGTTTACCGATGCCGATATTCAGCGAATCGGCGACACCGTTCATGCCTGGCGTGGCGATGGTGAAATCGGAGCCGAGTATGCCGATGTGGCCGGTTTCTGCCGCAGTGTGACGCTGGCTGAGATTGCCGAACATGGTCATGTCCTGACACCGGGTCGCTATGTCGGTGCTGAGGCGGTGGAGGATGACGACGAGGCCTTTGCGGAGAAGATGCAACGGTTGACCGAGACGCTGGGTGAACAGATGGCCAAAGGCGCTGAACTCGATGGGCTGATCCGGCAGAAGCTGGGAGGGCTGGGGTATGAGTTCTGATTGGCCACTTAAAGAGCTTGTGCTGATAGCTGATGAAGTTACAGTTGGTTATGTAGGGCCGATGGCTACAGAGTATGTTGAATCCGGCATCCCATTCTTGCGTTCTCTGAACATTGATCAATTCAACATAAACAGTAACGACCTAAAATATGTAACGCCCGAATTTCACCATCGCATAAAGAAATCGTCGCTTCATCCCGGTGATGTTGCGATTGTTCGTACTGGCAAGCCTGGTACGTGTGCGGTTATCCCTGATTGGTTACAGGATGCAAACTGTTCAGATTTGGTTATTGTTCGGTGTGGCAGAGAAATACGTCCACACTTTCTCTGTTATTGGGTTAACTCAAAAGCGACACATCACATTGAATCACATACAGTAGGCGCAGTTCAGCAGCACTTCAACGTTGGCGCGGCGAAAACGATGAAAGTGGCAGTGCCATCCTTGCACAAGCAAGACCAAGTACTTGAATTGCTCAGAGGTCTTGACGACCGCATCACCCTCCTCCGCGAAACCAACACCACCCTCGAAGCCATCGCTCAAACCCTGTTCAAATCGTGGTTCGTGGACTTCGACCCCGTGCGCGCCAAACAGGAAGGCCGTGAACCGGAAGGCATGGACGCCGCCACCGCTGCCCTCTTCCCCAGTGAATTCGAGGATTCCGAGTTGGGCTATACCCCCTCCGTAGGTCGGGTTAGCCCAACGGGCGTAACCCGACAAATCCGGGATGAGGTAAGCGACGGAAATGTCGGGTTACGCTGCGCTAACCCGACCTACAGGCTGGGGTTGGTGCCGAAGGGGTGGCGTCCGGTTCCATTTACAGACACGGTCTATGTTATAGGTGGCGGTACACCAAAAACATCAATGACAGAATATTGGAATGGCGACATTCCATGGTTTTCTGTCGTGGACGCACCAACTATTACCGATGTATTTGTCATTGATACCCAAAAGCATATTACCGAAAAGGGATTGAATAATTCTTCGACTAAACTGCTGGCGAAGGGGACAACAATCATTTCCGCCCGCGGTACAATTGGTCGCCTGGCATTGGTTGGCCGACAAATGGCCATGAATCAATCATGCTACGGCTTACGTGGCAAGGCTGATGATGACTACTTTACCTATTTCAGCACTTGTCGCCTGGTTGAATCGCTAAAACAACGGAGCCACGGTTCCGTATTCGACACCATCACGATGGCAACGATGACGGGTGTCTTTATTATTTATCCAGACAAAGCAGTAATCCGGGCATTTGAAACGCTATTGCAGCCTGTCATGGATCGTATTCAAAAGAATTTGGAGCAAGCCCAAACCCTCGCCACCCTCCGCGACACCCTTCTCCCCCGTCTCATCTCCGGCCAGTTGCGCCTGCCGGATGCCGAACCCATCTTGGAGACGGCCAACGCATGACCTATCAGCCGCCCTACACCATCACCTCGTCTATTGTTTCTCTTGTCGCCGACATCTCGGAGCGGATGGGCTATCTCGCGGCGCTTGAGTCGGAAGCAAGGACGCTGTATCTGCGGCGGATCAATCGCATCCGCACCATCCAGGGATCGCTCGCTATTGAGGGCAATACCCTGAGCCAGGAACAGATAACGGCCATCCTGGAGGGGAAGCGGGTGATCGCGCCGCCACGGGAA
This sequence comes from uncultured Desulfobulbaceae bacterium, assembly GCA_903891045.1. GTDB lineage: Bacteria > Desulfobacterota > Desulfobulbia > Desulfobulbales > Desulfocapsaceae > UBA2270. The sequence goes on from CAITDH010000333.1 coordinate 13,196, forward strand.
ATCCTGGAGGTGCGCAACGCCATCAAGGTTTATGATTTTTTTCAACAGTGGCAGCCTGTCAGCGAAAAGGATCTGTTGGCGGCACACGAAATGCTCATGGCGGGGCTTCTGGATGCGCCGGGGCGATTTCGTAGCGGCGGGGTTGGGGTAATGACTGGACAACAGGTGGTACATCTGGCGCCACCTGCAAATCGGGTTCCGCTGCTGATGCGCGATCTTCTGCACTGGCTTGAATCGACCAGGGAACATCCGCTCATCTCCAGTTCGGTATTTCATTACGAGTTCGAGTTCATCCATCCCTTTGGGGACGGCAACGGCAGAATGGGCAGGCTCTGGCAGACGTTGATCCTTGGCAGGTGGAACCCGTTGTTCGTCAACATCCCGGTGGAGAGCCTGATTCACCAGCACCAGCAGGAGTACTACGCTGCACTTAATGGCAGCACGAAGCAGGGTGACTGCGCACTGTTTATCGAGTTCATGCTGACCATGGTGCAAAAAGCTGTCACCGAATGTCAGACCCCCCAAGTTGCCCCTCAAGTCACCCCCCAAGTCACCCCCCAAGTCGAGCGACTGCTGAAGACGCTGGTTGGCGACATGTCCCGCGACCAATTACAAAAGGCCATTGGCCTGCAAGACCGCAAATCGTTCCGCGAGCTCTATCTTGCCCCGGCATTGGCGGATGGATTGATCGAGATGACCATTCCTGAAAAGCCGAACAGCCGGTTGCAGAAATACCGGTTGGCGGACCAGGGGAGAACGTGGCTGTCACAACGTGGTGAGCAGGGTGGGCATTGGGAAGTGCTGCCATGAACGAAGAGCAACTGCCGAGGAATTCTCGGTAGTTCAAACAAAGCGTAGGTTGGGTTAGGCGCTGTCTGCCGCTCTGTTCAGCGATTCGTTGGGTTACGCTGCGCTAACCCAACCTACAGGAAAATTCAACACGACGATATAAGCATCCATGACCGAAGACCAACTCGAACAAGAAACCCTGGCCTGGCTGGCCGCTACCGGCTATCTCCATTGCTACGGCCTCGACATGGCACCGGATGGCTCGGCACCTGAGCGCACAAATTACAGCCAAGTGCTGTTGGTTGGCCGACTGCGCGAGGCAATCAAGCGGTTGAACCCCTTGGTTCCTTTGGTGGCGCGGGAAGATGCACTGCAACAGGTGTTGAATCTGGACACGCCGGTTCTGCTGGCTGCCAATCGCGCCTTCCATCAGCTCTTGGTCAATGGCGTGCCGGTTGAGTATCAGATAGATGGTGAGACACGCGGTGACTTCGTGCGCTTGATCGACTTTGCCGAGGTCGGGGCCAACGAGTGGTTGGCAGTGAACCAGTTTTCGATCAAGGGAGCCAAACACACCCGCCGCCCGGACATCATCCTGTTCATCAACGGCCTGCCGCTGGTGTTGTTGGAGCTAAAGAATCCGGCAGACGAGAAGGCGGACATTTGGAAGGCCTACGATCAGATTCAGACCTACAAAGAGCAGATCCCGGATGTCTTCCAGTACAATGAGGTGCTGGTGATCTCCGACGGCACCGAGGCGCGCATGGGCTCGCTCTCTGCCGATGTCGAACGCTTTATGGCCTGGCGCACCATTGACGGTGCCACCCTTGACCCCCTCGGCCAGTTTAATGAACTGGAGACCTTGGTGCGTGGGGTGTTGGCCCCGGCTTACTTGCTCGATTTCCTGCGCTTCTTTGTGCTGTTTGAGGATGACGGCACCTTGGTCAAGAAGATCGCGGGCTATCACCAGTTCCACGCGGTACGTTCGGCCATTGAGCAAGTAATCGCGGCGTCACGCCCCGGCGGCAGCCAGAAAGGCGGTGTGGGTCTGGCATACTCAAGGCTCGGGCAAGAGCATCACCATGACCTGCTTTGCAGCGCGGGTAATGCGCGAAGCGGCAATGGAAAACCCGACCATCGTGGTCATTACCGACCGCAACGACTTAGACGGCCAACTGTTCGGGGTGTTTTCGCTGTCGCAGGAGTTACTACGTGAAGGGCCGGTACAGGGTGAAACGCGGCAGGACTTGCGGGCCAAGCTCGCCAATCGGCCATCGGGCGGCATCGTTTTTGCCACCATCCAAAAATTCATGCCTGGGGAGGATGAGGACAGCTTCCCGGTCCTGTCCGACCGCCCCAATATCGTGGTGATCGCCGATGAGGCACACCGCACCCAGTACGGCTTTGAAGCCAAGTTCAAGGGCGATGCCAAGGGGTATCAGGTGGGCTATGCCCAGCATCTGCGAGATGCGCTACCAAATGCCACCTTTGTGGCTTTCACCGGCACCCCGGTATCATCGGAAGACCGCGACACGCGGGCCGTGTTTGGCGATTACATCAGCATCTACGATATGCAGCAGGCCCGCATTGATGGAGCGACGGTGGCGATTTATTTTGAATCGCGCCTGGCCAAACTAGGTCTGAAGGCGGATATGCTACCGGACATCGACGCCGAAGTGGACGAACTGGCAGAAGATGAAGAAGACGATCAGCAGGCCAAGCTCAAGAGCAAATGGGCGGCGCTGGAAAAGGTGGTCGGTGCCGAACCGCGTATCAAACAGGTGGCGGCTGACCTGGTGGCACACTTTGAAGAACGTAACCAGGCCCAAACCGGCAAGGCGATGGTGGTGGCCATGAGCCGTGACATCTGCGCCCATCTTTATAACGCCATCATTGCCCTCCGCCCCGACTGGCACGATGAAAACCCAGAAAAAGGCGTGATCAAAGTCGTGATGACCGGCTCCGCCAGCGACAAGCCGTTATTGCGACCGCATATCTATGCCAAGCAGGTCAAGAAGCGGTTGGAAAAACGCTTCAAAGACCCGGACGATCCCATGCGTTTGGTGATCGTGCGCGACATGTGGCTCACCGGCTTCGATGCCCCTTGTGTGCATACGATGTATGTGGACAAACCGATGAAGGGCCACAACCTGATGCAGGCTATCGCTCGCGTTAACCGCGTGTTTCGTGATAAGCAAGGCGGGCTGGTAGTGGATTACATCGGCATTGCCAATGACCTGAAACAGCCGCTCAAGGAGTACACCGCAAGCTCTGGCCGTGGCCGTCCGACCGTCGATGCCCACGAAGCCTATGCGGTTTTGGAAGAAAAGCTCGATGTGCTGCGCGCCATGCTGCACGATTTTGACTACAGCGGCTTTCTCACTGGTGGCCATGGTCTGCTGGCCAAGGCAGCCAACCATGTGCTGGGGATTAAAGACGGCAAGAAACGGTTCGGCGATACCGCGCTTTCGATGGCACGGGCCTTTTCGTTGTGCTGCACTTTGGATGAAGCCAAGGCCGTGCGTGAAGAGGTGGCCTTCTTCCAGGCGGTCAAGGTGCTGCTGACTAAGAGAGAAATTAAGGACAAGAAACGCACGGATGAACAACGTGAGATGGCAATCCGCCAGATCATCGGTTCGGCGCTGGTGTCGGATGAAGTGGTGGATATTTTCGAGGCGGTGGGGCTGGACAAGCCGAATATCGGCATCTTGGATGATGACTTCCTGAACGAAGTGCGCAACCTGCCGGAACGTAATCTGGCGGTAGAGCTTTTGGAACGCCTGCTGGAAGGCGAGATCAAGACGCGCTTTGCCACCAATGTAGTGCAGCAGAACAAATTTTCGGAATTATTGGCCAACGTCATCTTGCGTTACCAGAACCGGGCCATCGAAACCGCGCAGGTGATGGAAGAACTCATTGCCATGGCCCAGAAATTTAAGGAAGCCATTGGCCGGGGGGAAGAGCTTGGCCTCAATGCCGATGAACTGGCCTTCTACGATGCGCTGGCCAATAACGAAGAGGCGGTGCTTGAGATGGGCGACGAGATATTGAAAAAAATCGCCCATGAATTGGCTGAGAGCTTGCGCAAGAACATCAGTGTCGACTGGTCGGTGCGTGATAGCGTGCGGGCAAGTCTCAGGCTGATGGTAAAACGCATTTTGCGGAAATACAAGTACCCGCCATCAAAGCAGGAAGAGACCGTGAAGTTGGTGTTGGAACAGGCGGAGACGTTGAGTGCGGAGTGGGCATAGAGTCAGGATGGAACCTTTTATTTCAACATCTTCAGGGCTGGAGATACTGACTGTATCGCAGATCAGCCGGTCAATCAGGAATCTGCTGGAAGGGGAATTCCGCTTTGTCCGGGTGAGCGGAGAGATCTCCAACCTCTCCCGCCCCTACTCGGGCCACAGCTATTTCACCCTCAAGGATGAGGGCGCCCAGTTGCGTGCCGTTCTTTTCAAGGGACAGCAGCGCTTTCTGGCTGAAGAGATTCGGGACGGCAGGCAGGTGGTCTGTCATGGCCGGATCTCGGTCTATGAACCGCGCGGCGACTATCAGCTCATCGTTGACACCATTGATTTTCATGGGGCCGGCCTGCTGCAGTTACAATTTGAGGAGCTGAAAAGACGACTGGCCGCAGAAGGTCTTTTTGACGAGGAACGGAAAAAGGCAATCCCGGCTTTTCCCGAAAAGATTACCTTGATCACCTCACCAAGCGGCGCGGCAGTCCATGATTTCTTGAAGATCTGGCGAAATCGGGGCTGGGGGGCAACCATCCAGATCTTTCCGGTACGGGTACAGGGGGCTGGCGCAGCGGAAGAAATTGCCAAGGCAATCGCCCGGATCAACAAAATCAAGACGACCGACACAGGACGTCCTGACATTATCGTCCTCTGCCGGGGCGGCGGCTCGCTCGAAGATCTGTGGGCCTTTAACGAGGAGTGCGTGGCCCGCGCCATTGCCGGATCGATCCTGCCCATTGTCTCGGCCATCGGCCATGAAGTCGATTTCACCATTGCCGATTTCTGCGCTGATATGCGGGCCCCAACGCCAACGGGCGCTGCCGAACAGATCATCCCCAACAAGGCAAAGGTGCAAAGCCAAATTCTTCTCTGCAAAAGGCAGCTCGCCACCCTGCTTCTGCAGAAGATCAACGATTACAGCAGGCAGGTGTCCCAGAACAGACGCCTGCTCGGGGATCTGGGGATGACCCTGTCCCACTTCACCCTCCAGATAGACCATAGTACATCCCGGCTGACGCACTCCCTGGAAAGGCTGCTCCAGGAACAGACCTTCCGTCTGGAAAGAGTCATCTCCAGATTACAACACCAGTCACCAGCCACCAGAGTGGCCATGCAGACAGAACGGCTGCGCCATGCCAGCGAAAAACTGTGCCAGCAGATACAGGTGCTCCTGCAACAAAAAAGCGCGGCCTTTTCCGCACAGGCCGCGCTCTTAGATACCGTCAGCCCCCTGGCCACCCTGGCTCGGGGCTATGCCATCGTCAGAAGAAAAAAATCAGGAAAGAAAGAAGAAGAAATTATCAGCAGAAGCGGGCAGGTTCACCCTGGAGAAGCAATCGAGATCGTTCTCCATGACGGCAGACTGGAATGCGAGGTAAAGGAGGTTGTTGCTCTTTGATTTTGGGAGGAAAAAACAGCAGAAAGAAGGACCAGCAGGGATAAAACAGCAATTCCTCAACGTAACAGGGTATCTACCTCACTATCGATTTTATACAAGGCCTGGGCCAGTTGTATATGATTTTCAGCCCCGGCCTTCCGCAACTCTCTTCCCCAGGCCCTCAACATATCGGTGTTGACCTTGCGCACCCGATTATCCCGGCTCCACTCATGACCGATTTTAAAGCCAAGCGTCTGCATGGCTGCCATTCTCGTTTCCCGCTCATGCTCGGGAAATTTTTCGACAACCGCCTGGGTTATCTTTTTCCAACCATCAAAACAAGGAATCCCTTCCTGAAATCGATAGTACCACTTGCGTTCCCCTGGGGTAAGAGTGGCCAGTACCTCCTCTGCAGGTTGACCAACACCATCAGGGCTCAGCAAGGCCTTATTATTAGGCAATGTTATTCCCTGTGTCCGCTGATCACCATGGAACTGATCCGCCATCCCATGCTTACAGGGCAAGCATGAGAAGATCATCATCAAGAAACATATTTTCTTTAGAAATTTCATATGTCTTCCCGTGAAAAAGGTTCAAAAGATAAAGCATCAAGATCTGCGCCCTTGCAAGGAGTTAACTGATCCGAATACACCTGAACACAACTAAAAAATACATATCATCCGGCAATAAGTCAAGTCATTGTCAGCGAATCAGGTCGCCGGGAGAAACAGCTTATGATAAGGAACCCACCCCACTCTCAAATCTTTGCACAAAAAAAATCCAGCAGCAACTGCTCCATGTCAGCCTGCTTCCTGAGCAGAGCTCCGGTCCGCTGTTCAAGAAGAAGCAGGGTTGCCGGATTCCCCTCTCCCTTGATATGGGTACAGATATAGTTGAGGCAGAACATGGGCTTAAAACTCAAGACACATCCCGCTTTTCCCAGAAAACAACACTCGATCCCGTCATCCTGCTGAAAAACGACTTGAATCCCCGCCAGCAGATTCATCAGCAGTTGCAGCACATCGTTTTCCGCCGCCATATACCGGCTGCAACAGCCGCCGCCCTGACGACTTGCGCATTGCGTGCAGGTAGCGCCCATCGCCATGGCGCCCATCTGGACTTGCAGGGCACGCTCCGAAGTCTCCACCAAAGCCAGTTGTGCCATGATATCCGGCCGCTGGACAAGGGCCTGGCCATAACGGGCATACAGATCCTGCGCTACCGCCAGTTTCACCGCCACATCACCGCTATAAAAAAGCGTATAGATCTCAGAACGTGTTCCCATGTCTCCCTTGTTCAACATATTCCCATCACTTTGCCTGCCGCATGAAATCAAGCCAGATCGGTGCGGTGGCGCGGCCCCCGCTCTCCTCCTTGCCAAGGCTTGCGTTTTGATCATACCCCATCCAGACGCCGGTGATCAGTTCCCTGGTAAATCCCACAAACCAGGCATCACGATTATCATCCGTTGTCCCGGTCTTGCCGCCGGACAAACCGGGCAGACCGCCGGCCCGTTTTCCCGTCCCTTCGCTGATCACCGCCGCCAGCATCTTTTGCATATCTTCCGCCACCTTTGGCTCCAACACCTGGCGGGATTCAGCCTTATTTTTCATTAAGGTTCTGCCAACCCCGTCTTCAATCCTGGTAATCAGCACCGGCGGCATAAACCGGCCACCACAAACAAAGGGGCTATAGGCCCCGGTGATCTCCATAAGCGAGACCCCGGTCGCCCCGAGCGCCAAGGACAGATCTGCGGTAATCGGTTCAGCAATGCCGCAGGACTTGGCCAAGGCCCGCACCTTGTCAATCCCCACCTTCTGCAGGAGCTTGACCGTGACCACATTCAGGGAATGGGCCAGGGCCTCGGCCAAAGAGGTCGCCCCATGAAACTCACCCGAATAATTCTTTGGCTGCCACTGTTTGCCGCCATGACCCCGGATGGACAGGGGCGCATCGAGAATCATCGAATCCGGCCGCCAACCGTTTTCCAGGGCCGTGGCGTAGATCAAGGGCTTGAAAACCGAACCGGCAGACCTCCGTCCCTGCGTGGCCCGATCAAAAGGGGACGCCGCAAAATCAAGTCCGCCCACCAGGGCCCTGACCTGACCGGTGCAGGCCTCAAAACTGACCAGCGCCCCTTGCGGCACCTCTTTTTTGCCCTCATTTTCGACCTTCAATACCTGCCCGGAAGAGCGCACCAGAGAGGCCATTACCCCCCGCCGCACCGCACTGGTGGCCGTAAGCTGCATGGCGGGATCAAAGGTCGTAAAGATTTTGACCCCGGCATAATTCAAGGAGATACCAAGCTCGGCCTCCGCCTGCTTGCGGACCAGTTGCACAAAATAGCCGTTGTTGGCACGCGCACCATTCTCCCGCTGTTTAAACTGGATCGGGAACACAAAGGCCAGGCGCGCCTCATCAGCGGTGATATAGCCGTCCTCGGCCATCCGGTTCAAGACATAGCGCTGTCGCTGCTGCGCCGATTCCAGATGGTCAAGGGGAGAATACCTGCTTGGCGCCTGTGGCAGACCGGCCAGGATGGCCATCTCGCCTAAGGTAAGCTCGGAGGAGTGTTTGTCAAAATAGACGTGAGAAGCCGCCTCCACCCCGTAGGCGCCATCGCCGAGATAGATCTGGTTGAGATAAACATAGAGGATCTCGTCCTTGGTAAGCAGGCTGTCTATCCGCCAGGCAATAATGGCCTCTTTCACCTTGCGCAGATAGGTCTTTTCCGGAGAAAGGAGCAGGGAACGGGCAACCTGCTGAGTAATCGTTGACCCGCCCTGACTGCGCCGCCCCTCTTTCACATTATTGATAAGGGCTCTGAACACCGACCAGAAATCAAGACCAGGATGGTCATAAAAACGGCCATCTTCCGCAGCCACAAAGGCCTTGGGCAGCAGAGGCGGCATCTGGGCCAGGGGCAGCACGGTTCGGTTTTCGATGAAGATCCGGTCCATCACCTTCCCATGCCGGTCCAGGATCTCAGTGGCCTGCAAGGGACGATAGTGGGCAACAGAGTTGATATCGGGGAGATCAAGGGATTTGAAGGCCACAAGGAGCGACCCGAGAAAAAGGGTAATCAACAGACAGATCGTAAAGAGAAAGGCGATGATATGCCGTTCATTCAGCGGCTTACGACGCGGTACCGGTCGGGAAGACGGTGTCTCAGGCACCGATGTTTGGTCCATTTGAGACGATTGAGCCGCTGTTTTTTGTTTTGACGAGGCCACGGGAAATTGTTTGCATCAGCTAAGGGGGCATTCAAAAATAATAGTCTATAGTGAACAGACCATTACCACAGACGACACCGAGTTTACAGGGGGAAGTTGTTTTTATTCACAAGAATCAGGTCAAATCACCTTTCTTATGGTATAAGCCGCTGTAAACAAAAAAATAACATGACCATCTCAACGGTTGAAACGGCATAAACGCAACCTCAACTTTTCTTCTTCTGGAAATATAAACATGAAACGCCCGCCCCTGCTCACTGAAGATGGCTATCTCCTGCTTGACCCGCAGACGGAACCGACCATTGATCCCAAGCTGGGTGTTCCCAAACTGGCTGGCACCCTGCGCTTTGAAGAGACCAGCGACACCATTCGCGGCGTTATCAGTGACATCATGGCCGCCGGTCTCATGCGCCAACGCTGCTCCCTGATCGGCAGGAGCGGCCATTCACAGATTGGCCTGGATCTGGACTTTAGAGACGGCCTGCCGGAGATCGACACCCGGCACAAACGAATCGATGTCCCGGTGCACCTCTTTTCGCTGAACCCTAACATCCCGGATATCCTCTTTGCCGAGATCAAATCCATGGCCGACCGCAACCGGCGGCTGACCGTAGGCCGACTCTTCATCCCCATGGCCGCCCCCCTTGGACGCGCCGAGATCGAAGAGGCGGCTGCCAGTAATTATCTGCTGCTGCCTGCCAATGCCACCATTGACGACGAAGGCGTCATCACCCTCCCCCTGGAAAACAACCGTTATCTGTTGTCCAACACCCTGCTTAGGGCCGGCCAGAATATCCAGATCGTGCTCAGCGAGAGCAAGGAGGGTCTGGGCCTGATTCAATACCCTTCCCGCTGCGGACTCCCAGCCTCCCTGGCGCCAGGCGACTTTCTGTGCGGGGCCATCCGCATCTCCCTTGGCCCCTACAGCGCCTTGATCGACAGGACGCTCAATGAACCGGGAGTCTTTCATCTGGCCGCAAGGTTGCTTGATGCGGTGCGGACCAGCGGCATCAGGGTCCCACGACAGGTGGAGATCTACAATGGCAGCGACCAGCCGGTGACCCCCGGCAACCTGCAGGTACGACTCCGCCTCTTCCCCACCGATCAGACCACCACCCGGATAACCAAACAACTGCTGATCGGCAATCAGGCCCGCAGAATCATGGAGGAAGGGGTCGATTTTGCCGATGCCACCCATATCTTTGACCTGGGTGTCAGTGACGCCCTGTTCGACAATATCAGCCCGATGGCAGCCATTCGCGGCAATTACGGCCGCATCCTGACCCGCAGCAAGTGCATAGAGATCCAATGGGAACTTCAGGAAAACGAGTGGCACGAAGCCGCCCAGAACCGGATTATTTACGAGGCAGTCCGCGGCACCATCACCTCCGGCGTCCATCAGGGAGAGCAGATCGACCCTGACCTGCGGCGCTTTACCGAGACCCTGGATCTGGTCGGCGGGGCTCAGAACCTGCGCAAGGTCTTCATTACCCATGCCTTCCCGGCCACCGACACCCTCCGCGTCCTCAAACGCAATAACGTCGGTGTTTTTATCGGCCGCAGCATCCGCCAGAGCGAGGCCCAGGAAAACGGCCTCCATTGCCATCCCCTGCTGCCGCCCCCGGACAATCTGTACTTCGGCGGCGCCACCTATGAGACGTTCTGCGAGATGTCCTGCCACGAAGATGTCCGTTTCTACATGATCTTCGGGCAAGACAAAGAGCGGCACCTGCGCGAGTTTTACCGCGGATTCTGGATGACGAGAGAAGGCAAAGAGAGGATCGCCGACACCCACACCATGATCGCCATGTTCGGCTCCCATATTAACGGGACAGAAGAGGTGCTCACTGAGCAGATTCACGATTTTTTCAAGCAGCTCCGTTCTGTTCCCGAGATCGGTGACCATTTCGCGGTCTGTCATGGCAGCGGCCCCGGGGTCATGAAGATCGCCGATGACACTGCCGCCAGCCTTGGCATCCTCCGTATCGGGGTCGGCATCGACAGCGAAAAAATCGGTCAGCGCCCTAATCTCCAGCCGCCGATCCTGCTCAACTTCAACAACTCCGCCCGCCACATGCGCCAGAACATCCTCGACCGCACCTCACTGTTCAAGATCTACAACATCGGCGGTATGGGCACCTTTGAAGAGATGCTGATTGCCGTCACTAATCTCAAACTCTTTGAGAGCCTGCCCGCCCCGCACATCTTTGTCGATCCCTTCGGCCTTGGCGAAAACGGGGCCCATCTGTGGCAATCGACCCTGGAGCAGTTGCAGACCGCCTCCAGCATGAAGACCATCGGCAGCCACAACGTCCGGCTGGCCCCAGCCTGGGTGCCCAACTTCTGTCACGTGGCCCGCGACTACAAAGAGGTCTTCGAGATCATCGCCGGATTTGCCCATGATCCGGTGGCCTACTGGCAAAAGGCGGGCATCCCGGAACAGGATCTTCTTCAGGCCTGGGATAATGCCATCCGCAGCAAGGTCATCATTCCGCCCTATCTGCAACAGGCAATCCTTGCCGTGCGCGGCCGCGGTGAGCAATCAGGAGAACCATCAAAAAACCAGGGGACATGAAAAGGGAAAAACTGTTATACTCTGTAAATCTATAGTGATACCTATAAACCTAAAAACGGCAGTTACCTTATAATGCACATGTCGCTCCCCCTCATCCCCGACCCTTCTCCCTGAGGGAGAAGGGCAAAAGCTCCCTCTCCTTTTGGGAGAGGGCCGGGGTGAGGGACAGGTTTAGCAATACAAGAAGTTGTTGCAAAATCACTGTATCCAACTGCCGTTTTTAGGATAAATTTTTATTGCTAGCTTCGGTCCTGAATTAAAAGAGCCTGACCCTCTCCCTGAGGGCGAGGGTCAGGCAACTGGCAAGGACGCCATGGACGGCGCAGGAGCGACGTGAGGGGGAAAGTCTGAGTTTGAAGCTCCTGCTGCCCCCCTCATCCGGCCTTTGGCCACCTTCTCCCTCAGGGAGAAGGATTAA